>NZ_JAUBQQ010000065.1:0-35458 GCF_036701335.1 Microcoleus sp. Pol12B5
CTTTTGTTACCTCTGTGGAAAAAATCCTGAAAGAATTTGGAGAAAACTATGTAATTAATTTTGTCTAGCTACTTACCATGACTGTTTGCAGCAAGGTAAAACAATCTCTTACGAGGAGAATCTGCCTTTTGGAGAACAGAGTTGTTGCTTTCTCACCACCTTAACGCCTTTAGTAGATCCCGATTCGCGCACTCGCTTACTTGGCGTCAGCATGGATATCACGGAGCGCAAGCAGGCTGAAAATGCTTTGAAAGAAAGTGAAGAACGCTGGCAGTTAGCATTGCGGGGTAACAAAGATGGAATTTGGGATTGGAATGTCAGAACGAATGAAGTCTTTTTCTCAGCGCGATGGAAGAAAATACTGGGTTATGAAGACTGCGAAATTTCTCACTATCTAGATGAATGGGCTAAACGAGTCCATCCAGACGATTTTACCTGGGTAATGGAAACAATCGAAAATCACTTTACTAAAAAAACACCTTTTTACCAAACCGAACACCGTATTTTATGTAAAGACGGGACTTATAAATGGATTCTCGATCGCGGTCAGGCATTGTGGGATGACAACGGCAATGCGATTAGAATGGTGGGTTCTTCTACCGATATTACAGAAAGCAAGGAGGCTGAAGCAGAGCTGCGCTGGAAAGAAACCTTGCTGCGCTCGATGACTGAGGCCTCGCCACTCGCTTTTTTTGTTGTAGATAACCGTAGCGATGCCATTCTCTACTTCAATCACCGCTTCTGCAAAATCTGGGGTATCGAACACTTAGAAGAACAGATGCAGCGGGGTCAACTAAAAAACAACGATATCGTTCCTCACTGCCTGCCCGTACTTGCAGATGTTCCGGCTTTTGCCGAATCCTGTAAACCGTTGCAAAGTGAAGAGAATCGAGCCGTTGTTGAAGATGAAATTCCTTTTAGCGATGGGCGCACGATTCGTCGTTTTTCGACACAAATTCGCGACGATAGCGATCGCTATTTCGGACGGCTTTATCTCTTTGAAGATATTACCGAACGCAAGCAAATAGAAGAACAACTGCAACTGGCTGATTTTTCGCTCGAACACTCCTCTCTCGGCCTTGCCTGGGTCGATCGCGATGCCAGAATTTTGCGGGTGAACCAAACAGCCTGCGAGCAAAGAGGATATTCTCGCGAAGAGTTGCTGTCGATGCGTGTCTGGGATGCCGATCCCAATTTTCCCATTGAGGTATGGCCGCACCATTGGCAAGAACTAAAAGAGCAGAAAACACTTTCATTTACTTCTCAACATTCCAGAAAAGATGGCAGTGTTATTCCCGTTGAAATAACGCTGAATTACCTGGAATTTAACGGGAAAGAATACAATTTTGCCTGCGCTCGCGATATCAGCGATCGCTATCGCGCAGAGGAAGCACTGCGAGCCTCTCAAGCACGCCTCTCTGGGGTTCTAGACATTGCCGACGAAGCCATTATCTCAGTAGACTCCAGCCAACGCATTACCTTATACAACCAGGGCGCGGAACGGATTTTTGGTTATACTTCCGAGGAAATGCTCGGTCAGACACTCGATCGACTTTTGCCAGAACGCTTTGCGGCAAACCATCAGCAGCACGTAAGGCAATTTGCCCAATCCCCCCAAACAGCAAGGAAGATGGGCAAGCGCGGCGAGATTATTGGTCGTCGTAAAGATGGTACGGAATTTCCGGCTGAAGCCTCAATTTCTCAATTGGAATTGTCAGAGGAAAAAGTTTTTACCGTTTTTCTGCGCGACATTAGCGAACGCAAACAGGCAGAAGCAGCCTTAAAAGAAAGTGAAGCCCGCTTCCAAGCATTTATGAATTACAGCCCTGCCGCTGCTTGGATTACCGATAGAGATGGGCGACTTCTCTACTTCAGCAAAACCTACTCCCGAATGTTCAATTTGCCAACCAACTATTCAGTTGGCAAAACAGACCTCCCCATCTACCCGGCTGAGTTTGGGCAGGAATATTTAAAAAATATTCGCAAAGTTGTAGAAACCAATCAAACGCTCGAAGTAATTGAAATGGCTCCCCTCGCGGACGGCAGCATTGGTGAGTTTTTGGTTTACAAGTTTCCGCTACCAAGTTCATCGGGTCAAGTGCTGGTTGGCGGGGTAGCGATTGATGTTACCGAGCGCAAAAAAGCAGAGGCAGCCCTGCAACAGCGAGAACAAGAATTCCGCGCTCTAGTAGAAAATGCACCCGACATTATCATGCGATTAGATCGGGAATGTCGCTATCTCTATATCAACCCCACGGTTGAAAAACAATCGGGAATTCCTCCTGCCGCGTTTATCGGTAAAACTATTAACGAGTTGGGTACGCCCAACTCGTTAGTTAATCTTTGGCGAACAGCCATTGAGCAAGTATTTGAAACAGGTTGCGAGCAAAACATTGAATACGAAATTCCATCTGTTGCAGGGCTAACTTATTATGCTTCTCGTGTGGTGCCTGAGTTTGGCAGTGATGGCTCGGTGCAATCGGTTTTAGCGATCGCTCGCGATATCAGCGACCGCAAAGTTGCAGAAGCAGCTCTAGAAAAGGCTCGCGACGAGTTAGAAGTCAGAGTCAAACAACGTAGTGCCCTACTCGCAACAGCAAATAAGGAATTGCGGCAGGGAATTGCCGAAAGGCAAGCCGCGCTGCGGGAACTCAAACAAGCACAAGTTGCTCTGAAAGCATCGGAAACCAGACTCAAAGAAGTGCTTGACAATACAGCCGCTTTTATTTCCTCTGCCCGCATCCATCCCGATAAAGTCTGGGAATACGACTACTATTCTCCCAATGGAGAGGAGATTCTTGGCTACAAAGGAGAAGAATTTGCTGCCGATCCGAATTTGTGGCTTTCTAGAGTTCCTGCCGAAGATATTGAGGCAATCGTTCTGCCAGCAATGCAAGATTTGTATGCCGGACGGCAAATAACTATAGAGTATCGATTCTCCCATAAAAATGGCAATTTGCTTTGGTTATCTAACACTTTGCTCGCTAAAAAGCATAAGTCTGAAGATTACTGGTTTGCCACCGGAATTGTTACCAACATTACGGAACGCAAACAAGCAGAAAAAGCATTGCAGGAAAGCGAACAACGCTTTGCTACTTTAGCGAAAACTGCCCCTGTCGGCATATTCCGTAACGATACTCAAGGCTATTGCGTGTACGGCAACGAACGCTGTTTAGAGATGGTTGGACTTTCTTTAGGAGAATTAATCGGTGAGGGTTGGGCAACAAGGCTATATCCAGACGATCGCGATCGCGTTACTATTGCTTGGTATAGCTTCGTACAACAAGGCATTCCCTATTACTGCGAACTCCGCTTACAGCGACGTGATGGCACCATTATCTGGGTATTGGCACAAGCGATCCCGGAAAAAGATGTTGATGATAACATCATCGGTTACATCGGCACTCTTACCGACATTACCGAGCGCAAACAATCAGAACAACTCTTAAAAGATTACAATCAACTTCTAGAAACTCAGGTACAAGAACGTACGGCTGCACTGACTCAAACAAATGCTCAATTAGAGCAGGAAATTGAGGAACGCAAGCAAATAGAAGACCAATTACGGCGCAGCGAAGCTAAACTATCAGTCGTCCTAGATAATGCAGGTGCTTGTATTTATATCAAAGATTTGAATGGCACCTACGTCTATGTCAATCGCTTAACTGAGGAATTTTTTGGGTATAGCGCATCTGAAATTATCGGAGCGAACGATTGCAAATTTTTTGCTGAAGAATTTGCTCTAGCTTACAAAGAAACTTGCGATCGCGTAACAAACAGCGGTGTCGTCCATCGCTTTGAGGAAATTGGAATCGATAGTAATGGAGAGCTGCATCACGTTTTATCGACCAAAGTTCCTCTAAAAAATTCTGACGGCGATGTTTATGGCTTGTGCGGTATTTCTACAGATATTACCGAACTCAAGAGGACGGAAGCCGCACTGCGGAAAAGCGAAGAACGAATGCAGGCGCTTTTGAGTGCGATACCCGATTTGATGGTGCGGCATCGGGTAGATGGCACGTATTTAGATGTGGCGGGAAATGAGAGTGCCTTACTGATGCCGCGCGAAGCGCTAATTGGCAAAAAGTTACAGGACACCCCCATTCCCGAACAAATTAAAACCGACTTGCTCGAACGTTTCCAGGCAGCAGCGGCAACCGGAACGCTACAAATTTACGAACACGACCTGCAAAAACCGGATGGCATCTACAGCTACGAAACGCGCATTGTAAACAGCGGTGCCGATGAGGTCGTGTGTCTTGTGCGCGACATCACCGAACGCAAGCGAACGCAAGCTGCGCTTCAAGAAAGTGAAGAACAGTACCGTACTGTAATAGCAGCAATGGCCGAGGGTATTGTCTTGCAAGATGCCAACGGTGCGATTCGTACTTGTAATGCCAGTGCCAAACGCATTTTGGGCTTGTCTCGCAAGCAAATGATGGGGCGCACTTCCCTCGATCCCGCTTGGCGAACCGTTCGCGAAGACGGTTCCCCCTTCCCAGGAGAAGAACACCCGGCAATGGTGACGCTGCGAACGAATAAAGCTTTCTCTAACGTGGTGATGGGAGTCCACAAACCAGATGGTAGTTTTACCTGGATTTCCATTAATACTCGACCTATATTTCGATCTGATAAATCTCTTCCTAAGGGAGTTGTTTGCTCGTTTGCTGATATAACTGCTCGCAAACAGGCAGAAGAGGCACTGCGACAAAGCGAAGCGCGTTATCGTGCCATTCTTGAAGATCAGACAGAACTCATTGCTCGGTTATTACCTAATGGCACTTTTACTTATGTCAACGAAGCTTACTGTCAATTTTTTGGCATAAAGCGGGAAGAAATTGTGGGATGTAACTACGAACCCGTTGTGCTTGAGGAAGATCGAGAATATGTCACTCAATCCGTCAATAAAATCAGTTGGCAAAATTCAGTTGTTACTGTTGAAAATCGAGTCATTGTTTGCGGGAAAATACGTTGGACCCAATGGATTAACCGAGGCATATTTGATGACAACGGCCAGCTCGTAGAATTGCAAGCAGTAGGGAGAGATATCACCGATCGCAAACTTGCTGAAGAAAACCTGCGACGATACGAAAAGATTGTTGCTGCTACTACTGATGCAATTTGTTTAATCAATCGCAATTATACCTATCAAATTGTTAATCAAGCATACTTAACTTGGCATCAGCGCTGTGAGGAAGAGATAGTCGGAAATGCTATTAGTCAAGTTTTGGGTACAGACCTGTTTGAAACTCAACTAAAACCAAATCTGGATCGATGTTTAACTGGGGAAATCGTCCAATACGAACTGTGGGTTAAATATCCCAACGGCGAAGAGAAATTTGTCAGCACTACCTACGCTCCTTATCTTGAAGCAGATGGCACTATTTCAAGTGTGGTGGTTAGTCTGCGTAACCTCACCGAACTGAAACAAATGGAAGCAGCGTTGCGGCAGAGCGAGTCTACCTTGCGAGCTTTCTTCAACAGTAGCGTCATGATGATGGGCATTGTAGAGCTGTATGAAGATGACTTTTTGCATCTATCTGCGAACCCAGCAACCGCGCAGTTCTTCGGCAGCACCCCAGAGGCGATGCAGAATCACTTAGTTGGCAAATCGGGAATGCCGCGATCGCTCCTGCAACTTTGGCTCAGCCATTACTGGGAAGCTGTAAAAACTCAAGCTCCAGTACGATTTGAATACGCTCACGAAACTCCTACAGAGCAAAAGTGGCTATCTGCCAGCGTTTGCCCGATTACCATTGGCTCTGAGGGCGGTCCGAGATTGTCGTACATTGTCGAAGATGTGAGCGATCGCAAACGAGCAGAAGAAGCACTGCGCCTTAGCGAAGGTCGGCTCAAACACCTAACGGCTACCATTCCGGGAACCCTTTACTCCTATGGATACTATCCCGATGGTTCGGCCAAGTTTGAATATATCAGTCTCGGTTGCCGAGATATGTTTGAAATTGAGCCGGAGCAGGCACTAGAAGAGCAAAGTACCCTTTTGAAGCAATTTTCTTCTGAAGACGAACCTGAGCATAAAGAAGCAGTTGTTCGCGCCGTTCAAAACGTGCAACCTCTCACTTCTGAATGGCGCAATATAACTCCTTCTGGAAAACAAAGATGGCTGCGCGCCCAAGCTCAACCCGAATGCCGCGAAGATGGTTCTAAAGTTTGGCATGGGGTGATATTAGATATTACCGATCGCAAACTTGCAGAAGAAAAGCTCAAACAGGCAGAGTATAAATATCGCACCTTAATCGAACAAATTCCCGGAGTCGTTTATATTTCTCCGCTTGAGGCAACAACCGAAGAAGCTTACATCAGCCCGCAACTGCAACAATTGCTGGAAGTTCCTCCAGAAGAGTGGTCTGCTGGCTTTTTTAATAGTTGGGCGAACTACGTCCATCCAGACGATCGCAATCGCGTTTGGCAAGCTGTCAGCACCACGATTTCTACGGGAGAACCATTGAGCGTCGAGTATCGCATGATAACTTGCAATGGCAAAACGCTCTGGCTCAGAGATCGAGCCAATCTCGTTTTTTGCGCTGACGGAAAGACTCAAGTGCTTCAAGGTTTAGCTTTCGATATTAGCGATCGCAAGCAAATGGAGCAAGCGCTGCAACAAAGCAACGAGCGTTTTCAACTAGCAGCATCGGCAGTAAAAGGATTTATTTACGACTGGGATCTCAAGCAGAATATCATTTTACGAACGCGGGGATTGTTTGAACTCGTTGGATACCTTCCTGAAGAAGCTGAAGCTAAGTTCGAGTGGTGGAACGAACACGTTCACCCAGAAGATTTCCCCAAAATTTCTCAGCAACTATCTGAAGCCTTTGCGAACGAAACTCAAAGTTATTACGTGTTGGAATACCGACTTCGCCATCGAGATGGTCACTACGTTTACCTGTCCGATTATGGTACGATCGCGCGAGATGCCAACGGACAAGCAATTCGTGCCGTAGGTCATGCCATAGATGTCAGCGAACAGCAAGCTGCGCTTCGCGAACGCACAAAGGCAGAAGCAGCCTTGCAAAAAGCGCTCCAAGCCGCCCAAGCTGCATCCATCGCTAAAAGCCGCTTCCTATCCAACATGAGCCACGAACTGCGTACTCCTCTCAACGCCATTCTCGGTTTTAGCCAGGTGATGGTTCGCAGTAGTTCCGTTGCCTCTGAGCAAAAAGAACAGCTAAGAATCATCAATCGTAGTGGCGAACATTTGCTCAATTTAATCAACGATATTTTGTCAATGGCTAAAATTGAAGCAGGTCAAACTACGCTCAATGAAAATCGCTTTGACCTGTATCAGCTACTGAACGATCTAGAACAGATGCTCAAACTCAAAGCGATTTCCAAAGGCTTGCAGCTAACTTTTGAACAACCAGCATCAAATACTCCCCAATACGTGCAAGCTGACGAAAATAAATTGCGTCAAGTTTTAATTAATCTTTTGGGAAATGCCATAAAATTTACTGCTTCTGGTCACATTGCATTGCGAGTGAAAAAGGGTCGGATATCCGAAAAATCTGACCTCCACAACTTCAGATATAAAACCTATTTGTTGTTTGAAATTGAAGACACTGGCCCCGGCATTGCCCCCGATGAACTGGATAATTTATTTGACCCTTTTGTCCAAACAGAAGCAGGTCGCAAATCGATGCAAGGAACGGGGTTAGGCTTACCCATCAGCCAACAATTTATAGAGATGATGGGAGGAGAAATTGCTGTCAGCAGTCAACTCGGTCAGGGAACAATTTTCACATTTGATATCCTCGCGAGCGAGGTTGCTGAACCTGATGAGAAGAGTTTATCGATTACCCAGCAGGTTATTGGATTAGAGCCAAATCAACCTGTGTACCGCATTCTAGTTGTTGAGGATGTCGAAGAGAACCGTCAGTTGCTCTTAAAAATACTTAAACCGTTAGGATTTGAAGTGCGAGAAGCGGTTAACGGTCAAGAAGCGATCGCTTTGTGGTCAACTTGGAAACCGGACCTAATCTGGATGGATATGCGAATGCCCGTCATGGACGGCTACGAAGCAACTAGAGAAATAAAAGCTTTGGAACAGCAAAGTGGAGTAGCTGGAGAGAATCACAACTTACCTGCCAACTTATCACTTACCAACGCAACAAAAATTATTGCTTTAACTGCTAGTGCTTTTGACGAAGATCGAGCCAAGATTATGACAGCAGGCTGCGATGACTTTATACATAAGCCTTTCCGAGAGTCGATACTATTTGACAAAATGGCTCAACACTTAGGAGTCCGTTATCTTTATCAAGAGGATTTGTCGCATAGCTCACCTCAGCCAGCAACACCGAGAAACTTAACACCAGAGGATCTAAATATCATGTCTTCTGAGTGGATAGCACAGTTCCGACAAGAGGTGCTTTGTGGTAACGACCTGTTAATATTGCAGTTAATTGACCAAATTCCCGAAAGCGAGGCAAGTTTAGCACACACCCTCACAGATTTGGTTAATAACTTTCGCTTAGATATACTTTTTGATCTAATCCGAGCATCTATTAATGAATAGTCATCAAGTACCCGCTTCCATTGGGGATATCCTCATCGTTGACGATCATCCAGACAACCTCCGAGTTTTGTCCGCTATCCTTACTGAGTCTGGATATCAAGTCCGGAAGGCAATTAACGGTCAGCTAGCTGTAAAAGTTGCCCAAAATTCTCCCCCCGCTCTGATTTTACTTGACATCTTGATGCCAGAAATGGATGGCTATGAGGTTTCCTCGTTGCTCAAAACTCATCCACAAACAGCGGAGATTCCAGTAATTTTTATCAGCGCTCTCGATGATGTATTTGATAAAGTAAAAGCCTTTGATGCTGGAGGGGTAGATTACATTAGCAAACCCTTTCAGTCAGCCGAAGTTTTAGCTCGCATTAAAAACCAACTAATTATCCGCAATCTTTATCTCCAACTTCAGAAGCAAGCACAGAAAATCGCCGAGCAAAATACATTGCTACAACAGGAAATTAAAGATCGTAAACAAGCTGAATCTGCTTTGGTCGAAGCTAATATTAAGCTACAGCGTCTCGCCTCTTTAGATAGCTTAACAGGAGTCGCTAATCGTCGTCAGTTTAATGAATCTTTCAATAAAGAGTGGGAACGGATGGCACGAGATCAATTACCCTTATCTTTGATTTTAGGTGACATTGATTATTTCAAAAAATACAATGATACTTATGGTCATTTAGCCGGGGATTTCTGTCTACAGCAAGTCGCTCAAGCTATTAGCCGTGCTATTCGTCCGGCAGATATATTGGCTCGTTACGGAGGTGAAGAATTCGCTGTAATTCTACCTAATACAAAAGCTGAAGGAGCGCTAAAAGTCGCTGAGGCGATGCGGAATGAAGTGCTAAATCTTAAAATTGCCCACGCTCAATCTGCTGTTAATAAATACGTCACCTTGAGTCTGGGCGTTTTCAGTATAGTTCCCCAGAACACCTCTGACCCCTCAATCTTGATTGCTGCGGCTGATAAAGTATTATATGAAGCTAAAGAGCAGGGGAGAAACCGCTCAATTGTGAAAACTTTTTAATCATTAGGCTTTGAGTTCAACTCAACTTGCTTCCCAGATAAATTGATTTAGGTGTTTATCCCCATACTCCCCAGATTTTGACTCCATTGAACTGTGGTGGTTACAACTCAAATGTTTTTTACATAGGTTCGCTCTAACTACCACCTTTATGATTGATAGAATAATTGCAAGTACCCTCAACTTAAAAATTCTCAACATTTAAAAACTTGGTTGGCTCATTGTTGTTATTGTACCTCATAACAGCGGGAACAGTTGTAATTCTCTCTCTGCGTTCTCTGCGTTCTCTGCGGTTCAATAATCAAACTCTATTCCTCAACAAATTTGTTTTTCTCCCAAAACAATCCCGCAGCAATTCCCGCCTGAGAAACTAAAAACAATGCAGCAATTAATAGCTTTTGAAAGCCCGGTGCGTGGAAAAAGGGATAAGTTAGCAAGTTCCAATAAAATGACGGATGTTGTAGTTTCCCATTAGCCCCGCGTTTCGAGATCATTTGCTGAAACAAAAAAGCACCTCTACCATAATTGAATTGCTGTTTCCAAAATTTGCGAAGAGTTAGTGCGTGTGAGTGATAAACTATAACTTCGGGAGCGTAAATTGCGGCATTGCCCGAATGCAACCACCGATCGCAAAATTCCCGGTCTTCTCCAGCCGCGAGAGAAAAAGTCGTGTCAAAGCCGCCGATTTTTTGGAAAGCCTCAGCGGGAAGGGCAAAATTGTTAGAAGTGAAAAATTGGGCACGATCGCCAATAGCATTATAGTAAGTGTAAAGGTAATCGATCAGTTGCTGGCTGGCAGTAGAATAAATGTTATCCGGCAGCGCGTTTACAGTTCGACCTCCGATTAAGCAATCTGGTGTTTCCACAAATCGCTTTTCCAGATTTTGCAGCCAATCTACCCCCACAGTACAGTCATCGTCTGTAAACACTAAAAATTTGCCTTCTGCGGCAAAAGAGCCAGTATTTCGCGCCGTTGCAGGGCCTGAGTTTGGTTGTGTCAGAAGTGTGATATTTAGCTGATTTTGAAAAGGCAAAATTGTATTTTCTACAGAAATTTCGGTGCTATCGTTGACTACGATAACTTGAAATTTATCGCGCGGATATTCAATTTCCACAAAAGACTGAATACACGCCGCTAATTTATCGGGGCGATTGTAGGTCGGAACAATAATTGAAAATAGAGTTTTAGCTTGGTTCATGGTAACTAATAACTTTTAATTTTTCAAGCGATATAGCACCGACTCAGTATTAAAATCTTTACCGAAAACTGGTTGCAGCGGGCCCTGTGCACTTGTCAGCCAAGATAAAGCTTTTCTGGTAGCTGCGTTTGTCTCAGTCAGGGGCCCGAATCCCACAGTCCTAATTTTATTTTGCCGCAGGTTGTCAATCCATTCCGAAAGTCGATCGGCTCTAAATGGTACATATAAAACTTGTCTGTCCAAATTTCTCCCGTAAAACAGGTAGCTGCGCGAACTTAAAAAGAAGCCTATTCTTTCATCTGGTACTGTATTTTTATCAATATATTCGTAAATACCACGATACAGTTCGGTACGTGCAATATCTCGCTTTTCCCTCCAATGACCAATTACTACCAATCCTATACAGACACCAATTATTACTAGGTAAATCGATTTTTTTCGGGTAGGAAATAGATGATTAAGCCATCCGAATCCCGGATTTATTTTCAACCATATCGCAGCCAGAGTCAGTGACACAATATAAAATATTGGATATGGTAATATATATGGCCAACTGGGGCGTAATATTTCTCCGATACTATTAATACCTTCTATGGGGCTAGA
This sequence comes from Microcoleus sp. Pol12B5, assembly GCF_036701335.1. Lineage (NCBI taxonomy): Bacteria > Bacillati > Cyanobacteriota > Cyanophyceae > Oscillatoriales > Microcoleaceae > Microcoleus > Microcoleus sp. Pol12B5. Next base: position 11,354 of record NZ_JAUBQQ010000065.1, read on the forward strand.
CTTCAAATTGTCAATCAACAAACTCCCCCAAACAATACTATCCCCGGTGAAAGAAGCATTTTTAATATAATCAAAAATTGTGTTGCTAGTAATACCCAACAAACCACTAACCAAAACCACTGTCAGAATAAATTTATTTGGAGTTTTCAAGAGAGTTGCTGTAGCTGCTGCGGCGACGGCGAGTACGCTTAAAAAGGGAAATCCGTATCTGAGGTTAAAACCGAGTATAGGGCTGAGTTGACCGATCGACTCTCCAACAGTCCCGGAGGTGTAAGGTGTAATTATATACAGAATTCCTGTGCTGGCGAGAAGTATTATTAAAATAATATTATTTTGATTAATTATTGTATTTTTACCCTGAATAAACGCAAGAGGTACTGCCAATACCTGAAGTGCGATCGCCAGAAAGGGCAGTTGCAATCTAATGATAATTTGTAAGCCGACAGTTTGCCAGTGGGAAATATTGCTGGGATTAAATTGAGCTGCTAAAGTGCTTTGCCAAATCTTTAGAAGTGGCGAAGCGGGTGGCTGCTGTACCGGAGGTGTTGGTGCAGGTAAGGGAGACGGTAAGGGAACAGGCTCTAAGGGAACTTTAATATCGCCGACTTCGCTGACAGGATAATTGATTTGCAGCAAGTTTCTCGCATACCAAAAACCTCCTAAAAGTAAGCAACAAGCTACGCCCCACAGCAAGACTGGTTTGAGAAAGTGGCGAATTTTAAATTTAGCTGATGTAGATTTTTTATTAACCGCGAATCTTTTAATTTCTAATATTGCTAATCCTCCTAAAAGTGAGGCTGCATAGACTATGCCAGTGATTTTTATTCCGGCTAGCATTCCTACGGCTGCCAAAAATAGGGATAGTTCAGATTGCGCTCTGCTGCTATGATAGGATAAACCAAAATATAAACCAACTGTAAATATTGCAGCTAGCGGTAAGTCTGGCTGAAGGGTGTTAACTTGGTTGAGCATCATCGGTACTGTCAATACTAAAGATGCTGCTGCCATACCGTGAAGTCGGGTTGCTCCAAATTTTACGCTTAATAGATAGACGGCAATTCCCTCAAGCAGCCACGCAATTAGCATAGGAAAAGCTGCTAGAAAATCTTCTCCGAAGGGAAGCACACACAAAGCAGATAAAACGTGCCAATTGTAGGGATATACTCTAGCTTGTTCTTGCTCAAAAATCCAATTTCCAGCAGCATCTAATAATGTCAATGAATTGGTTTGATACCATCGGGCGATCGCAGGTAGGTGAAACCACAATGAGTCATAATTGGTTGTGGGTTTGCTTGCTAGAGTTTCCAACAGCACAACTCCTACAACAGCGGTGGCAACAATAATTAGGGATTCTGAGTAGCCCAAAGGTTGCTTGAGTTGGGGAATCTGCCACTGCGAGAAGGTAAAAGTTTTGTGGTTTTTGGCATAAATCAGAATTAAGCCGATCGCACAAATCAGAATTTCTGCTATAATCACCGCAGTAATATTTAGTCGATCGGCACTTCCTAAAATCAAGCCGATACAAACTTGTGCAATGCTCCATCCCGTCACGAGTACGAGGAGAAAATGGGGAAATGAATAGTTATTGTTTTCTTTCTGATTCTCTGCCGCCAGAGACAAGCTTAAGGGAATCGGCCCGACTACAATAATCAGAAATAAAATTAATTCCCACAAATGCTGCGCTATTAGCATAAGCTGCAAGTTACCATTTTTTATCAGTTTTTCATCGTTACCGGAAAGAGCCTGGTAACGATGAAAAGCAACGATCTCGCGAGCTCGTTGCACAAAACATTAATTTTCTTGTGGGGTGCGCTTTTCGACCGCTCCACAAGAAAATTTATCTAGCCAATCCCCAATTTTTACCTGTTAGCTTGCTTCTGAATTTTGGGTTTGACGGCTTCGGCATCTTTGGGTTTAGAAGTATCAGCTTTTAAGAATTCCGGGAATGGCGGCTGGAGGTTGTGAACTTCGATGTCCATTCCCAGCGGCAGAGGTGGAAGCTGAGGCAGATCGTTTTCCCAATCCTTGAGTGAGCTAGCGGTTTGTATTTCCACCATTTTTGGCATTTGTGGTACTTTGGCGGTTTCCAAACTGCCGATCATTTTTGCCAGAGCGAATTCTAGCTGAGAACCCGGGTCGATCGCCACCCAACCCTGGTCAGTCATTTGCCGAACCTCGAAGTGAAGGTGAGGCCCTGTAGACATTCCCGTACTCCCGACGCGACCTATCGTCTCTCCCTGTTTCACGAACTCTCCCGGTTTCACAAACAGTTCCGAAAGGTGTCCGTAGAGAGTTTCCTGAGACTTTTTGCTGTGGTTGAGAACTACCGTCAAACCGTAGCCGCCCAACCAATCGGCGATCGCCACTTGACCCGCATAGGCTGCCAGTACGGGCGTTCCCATCGGGGCCCCCAAGTCCGTTCCGGTGTGAAACCTGCCGTAGCCCATAACCGGATGAGTCCGCCACCCAAAGGGCGAAGTAATTGCCGAAGCAATAGATAGCGGAAACAGCAAGCTGGTGTTGCCATTTCCGGGCAGGCCTGCGGGACGGGGCGTGAGATTGTAGTAAGCAAAACCGGTATTGCTGCCGCTGCTGACACTAACGGTACCGACTTGAACCGGCCCGAGTCCCATGCTGGGCGCTGGAGGGCCGCCGCCGTAAGATGCAGAGTCGGCATAATACCCAGCGTCTGCTGAATATCCAGTGTTTGCGGAGTAGCCGATGTTAGCAGAGTATCCTGCGTTAGCTGAGTATCCTGCGTTAGCTGAGTATCCTGCGTTAGCCGAGTAGCGCGGGGGTGCGTAAGCAGATTCCGGCGGGTTTGAACCTCCCCAAACCTGGCTGCCTATTTGTTGAACGGCTTGACCGATTTTGCTGACAGGATTCCCGCTACTATTTCCGGCAACAGTTCCGCGAACCTCGCCCGGAAGGCTTTCTGGCAGATTTCGAGGAGGAGGGGCTGCAATATAGCCGTCGTCTGCGATCGGAGGTTCTTGTCTGTAGTTGGGTTCTCCTGCATCTGCCGTCACCGGCTCGGAAACAGGAGGAGGCGCGCACAAACCGCCTTCTCCTTCGCACCCAGTCGATCGTTCTGCAAACTCTATCCTGGTTGGCGCTTCGTACTCACTGGTAGCGCCAACGCTGTAGTCTGTTTGGTCGATTTCAGCGTGGGCTGGGTTAACTGGCGCTTCAAAAGGCGGCTCCTGGGCCGTCGCTTCTGGCAAAGGAATCAGCGCTGGCTCCGGCAGATAATATTGGGTGGGAGGTGTTTCGCTGGCGTACTCAGGCTCCCAGGCCGGTGCGGCATCGAAAGGCTCCGACGGTGGAACTTCTGCCTGCGGTTCAGCGTAGGGTTCTGGCGACCCTTGGCTGTATTCGGGTTCCGGGGGCGGGAGAGGAGCTTCAAATAATGGCTGGAGTTCTGCTGCGCCGGGGACGGCTTGTTCTGCTGGCGGAGTTTCGGCTTGGGCCCAAACTAAACCTTTGCTGAGCAGTCCCAGACTGGCAAGGCAACCCAGTCCCACCAGCAGTGAGCGATCGGACAAAAGGCGCGATCGAGTCCGGGCGCCTGTAGGGTTCTTTTTTTGCTGTTTGGTCTTCAAAGGGGCTGTTATTTGCTTGTCTGGAACTGGTTTCACGATTTTTTTTCCCAACTCAACAGGGGGCACAAGGATCTCGAAGTCAGGATCGAATGTATGGCAATCCTTGTCTTTATATACAGGCCTAACTGATTTTACCGGGCTTGAGGCAATTTTTTTTGCACATAGAACAAGCTCAAATGCCTTACGCATTCACTTGCGATCGATATCCGGTTTTTTTGATCCTGATGGCACTTGCGTAAAAGTGTCTTAGGGCCACACTGATGATAGCGCTTTGGCGTTCGTCTATGTTAATTAGTTGCCTATATCTGTCAGATTCTGCAAAATTTCTGCGCTGTCGATCGTCCTGAAATATTGCACCATTCTCAATAATCTTTTCAGGGCGTGCTCTCCTGCCCAACCCCTACTCCCCACAAGAAAATCTACTCTTTCTGGAACAGGCCGGAAAACCTGTTAAGCGAGAAGGCTGCAAGATGTGAGTTGTTCTAAAACCGCCTACTCATCGCGATTTTTTCCTGAAAGCTGGCCCTGCTTTTAAAATTCGCGGACAAAATTTTTGATTGTTTAGAATACAAGCTAAATGATTCGCTTGGGTAAGGATAGGTTTCATGACTGTAGCTGGCGATCGCTTGACAAATTTTCCTGACTCTGAGTGTGGCGGAGGGCCTGACGGTATCAGTTGGGACTGGCAGAGTTCTGAAGGCTTGCCCTATCTGACTTGTAGCTTGCTTTCTCGCTGGTCTCACGGCTTTTTTACTCGCGATTTCTCGCCCCAGGGGCCGATCGATCTGACGGAAGTTCTCGAACCTGGAGCTAAGGTTTACCGACTCCAACAGGTACACGGCAATGCGGTACTCAAAACCACTGAGTTGTCTCCGGTTGTGGCTCAGAAACCGGAAACCGCTGCCTCAAGCTATGCTGAGGCTGATGGCTTGGTGGCAGAGCGAGAATTGGAGGCGCTGTGGGTTTGCTCGGCTGACTGTGTGCCGGTGCTGATTGCTGACGATCGCACGGGACTCGTTGCGGCAGTTCACGCGGGTTGGCGCGGGACTGCTGCTAAGATATTACCAGAGGCGATCGCTCAACTTGTGGCACAAGGCAGTCAACTAGAAAATCTGAAGATTGCTATGGGGCCGGCGATCGCTGGAGAGGTTTACCAGGTATCTGTGGAAGTAGCAGCGGAACTGGGAGCCACCATTGCTCCTAAGAGTGCCGTTAGTGCGACAGCCGACGGCATTCTAGAGTTTTTGCACCAACTGCCGGAAACGCCTGTCTTGGCCGATCCAGAACCGGGAAAGGTACGCTTGGATGTTCGTCTCTGCAATGCTTTGCAATTGCAGCAGTTGGGGATCGATAGTTCTCAAGTGGCGATCGCTCCTTTCTGTACTTATTCTGACTCGGCTCGCTTTTTTTCTTACCGCCGCGATCGACTTAAAAAAGTCCAGTGGTCTGGAATTGTGAGCGCCTGCAGGACAAGTCCCTTCTGAGGGCATTTGGCAGAAGGTAAAATTTTAGACGGCCAAGATAAAAATAAAAATCTTTGGATTCATTATTTTTTATTTACGAATGCCAAATGCCTTCTAGTTTCTATTTTCGTAAGGTTTGCTGGTTCCTGTTTTAAAGCACCAAAAACTAGCAGGAAAACTTTTGGGAAAGCGGCAGAGCTCCCGCCCCGCTTTCCCCTCTTGTTAAGATTGCTCTATAACGAGAGTCTTCAGCGGGTTATTACCATGAGTGAGCCAACTCCCTATCAACTTCTTGAAGTCGATGAAGATGCTTCTTTTGATGAAGTGCAAGAAGCCCGCACGCGCCTAGCTGAGCAGTACAGCGGTGACAAGAAACGTTTGGAATTGCTCGAAGCAGCTTACGATGCGATCCTTATGGATCGCCTGCGGCAGCGACAGGAAGGTAAAATTAAAGTGCCCGAGCGCATCCGCTTTCCCGAGCGGCTGACTCCCCCACCCCCAAGCTTTACTCCTTCTCCTCCTAGTGGCAGCCCAGCTTGGTTGCAGCGGATGATCGATACTCCTAGTCGATCGGACATTTTGTGGCCGGCTGGGGTTTATGTCGGGTTAGGCGGACTGAGTATTTATCCGGCGGCTAATGATGGTTTACTACAGTTGACTCTGGCTCTTGGGGTCGGCTCTTGTCTTTATTTTGTTAATCGCAAGGAACAAAAATTTGGTCGCGCCGTGCTGCTGACTGTGGCTGGCTTGGTTATAGGCTTGTTGCTGGGAGGATTTTTGGGTTCTTTGGTCAGTCCGGCATTTATAACAACAGAGAAATTTATCGCTTTGTTTACGTTTTTAATTCTGTGGCTGGTCAGCAGTTTTCTGCGATAGTCAGTTGTCAGTTGACAGTTGGCAGTTGACAGTTGGCAGTAGTTCATTATTGTTATTGGTTAATTGTTATTGGTTGGTTCGTAGTTTTTAGGTGTTAGTAGTTAGTTGATTGTTACCAATTACTAATTACCAATTAACAATTACCAATAACTAATGACTGTTGACTAATGATTGATGACTGTTGACTACTAACTACTGAACGGACAACTGACTACTGACTACTGACTACTGAACGGACAACTGACTACTGACTATCTAAAATAATCTCAACTGCTTCGCTCAAATTGTTAGCAATTAAATCCGGTTGGTGCATTTCTAGTTGGGTGCGATCGCGAATTCCGCACAAAACACCAATTACCTTGACACCGTGCGTTTTTGCTGCTATAATATCTGCCTCCGTATCCCCAACCATCCAAGTGTCAGAAGCCGGCGGCAGTTCGGCGAGAGCTTTTGCCATTAACAGGGGCTTATCTTTGACATCCCCGGTTTTGACGTAATCGTTGGGGAGGCAATAGCAGCGGTTTTCAGGGAAAAATTGCCCTAAATTGCAGCGGTTGAAGGCTTCATCTAGTTCCCTAACGCGGCGCATGGTCATCACCGCTAAGTCTACTCCAGCGCGCTGCACCTTTTCGAGAGTCTCCAGAGCGGTGGGAACTGGTCGATCGTAAATCATGTAGGGTAGGGTGTGGACGGTTTGACGGCGTTTCTGGGCAAAATCGCGGGATTGGGCTGCGTCTAATCCTGAGAGGATGGCGATTTCGGTTTCGGGAACCCGCGCGCGCTTCATGTCCCAAAACTCTGCCTTGGGGAGTTCCCGCACTGGTTGCCCCTCACGTTGAGTCTCGGCGAGACAATACTGGTAAACTCGGTAGTAGCGATCGGACACGTCCATGATCGGGCCGTCAAAGTCGGTAATAAGTCTCAGCATTTAGCAGAGTATTTTTAAGCTTTTATACAAATCCTTCGATACTATATCATTTAAAGGTAACACTTTCTTTACAAAAATTGACACAAATACCCAGGGGAGGTAAGGTCTATAGGAATGGTGCTAATTAAAGCAAACATTTGAATTAAACTGTGCTGTTCCTCAACTTGAGCGGTTGTCAGCCATATCGGGGAATTTAAAATTAAAATGTGCCGCACAAATAGTGTAAACCGCTACATATTGTTCATAAATCTCAACCTCAATCGAGGCTGATTTTGACTTCGTTTTCTCAAAAAAAATTGGTTCAATTAATATTTGGTCCCATTTTTAAAATAAGCAAAAAACTGCTTGGAGAATCCAAAGTGTACTGTTTGCATAAATTAGCCAGCGGTAACAGGTGATGACATTTGCCAGGATAAAAATTCCCATGAGAAATCGCAGCCAAACAACAACTAACTTTACCGGCTAACCTTTGAGAGACATGCTCTACAATAACGAGATGCTTCCCACATTAACTGTAGAGAGCAGCCCCAGAAGTATTAATATTCTTCTTTATAAGCTGTTATCCTTACGCAGGATTGAGTACCTCACAGTCGATCGGGAACTTAAGATTAAAGAAATATCTTTGAAAGTGCAAGATTTTGCCTACATTCATGAGGAAGTAGGCGAAGGAAAAGACGTGCGCGATAGTTTTCCTGAACTAATCGGCATTGAAGGAATCCTTGAAGATATTATTGAAGAACGACAGCAAGATTGTCAGTTAAAATCAATTAGCCGAGTTCTCAAAGACGGATCTTATTTGTATCTAGATTTGTACATTTTTGGTTATAAGGGACAAGCCAATGCTGACAGATTGATTATTTTATGTGAAGATGTGACAGATAGCCTTGGAGGTCAGCCAACTATCTTTCAGGCTGCCAATAAAACAAGTATTAAAGGCGATAAGTTAGCTGCGGCTGGCGATTATATTGACAAAATTATTAATTCCCTAGGGGATGTTTTGTTCGTAACAGGAACATCGGGCCAAATCAAAAAAGTGAATCAAGCTGCACAGCAATTATTTGGGTATACCGAATCGGAATTAATCGGCCAATCCATATCCCTGATTACAGCAGAGGAGGAATTGTTACGCAAAGTCAGCCAGCTACCTCCTGCACTTAAAAGCCAATATTGGCCTCAAGTAAAAGTAGCTTGCCAAACGAAAATAGGTTTAAAGCTGATTGTTGCGTTTTCATGCTCTAATTTTGAGACAAGCACAGGAAGCAAGGATGGAGATAGCGAGGTTATACAAGATTTTGTTTATATCGGCAAAGACATTACCAAACAACAACGCATAAAAAAGTGTCAAGAAGCACAGTATGCTGTTACTCATATCCTGTCAGAATCAACTTCTCTAGATAGCGCAAGTCCGAAAATTTTGCAAGCTATTTGCCAAAGTTTTGGGTGGGATTTTGGCGAACTTTGGATGCCGGCAGAGGCGGAGAAAGAAACTAGATTGGGTGAGGAAATAAAATCTGAAACAGATCCGCTTTGGTGCCTGCCACTTTGTTGTCCGATCGAGGAAACTCCTTGTTGGCAGCGGGTGGCAGTTTGGCAGGCTGCGGAGGAAGTTAGGGAGTTTGCCGAAAATGATCAGCAGATTACTTTGGCTGCGGGTGAGGGTTTGCCGGGAGCGGTTTCCAGAAGCGGTTCTACGCAGTGGATTACTGATCTTGTGGGCGATCCCAGTTTCGTGCGATCGCGCTTGGCAGAGGAAGCGGGACTGCGATCGGGATTCGGTTTCCCCATTCACGCTAGGAGCCAAGTTGTAGGAGTAATGACTTTTTTTTGCCGGGAAGAACTGCCACCGGATCAAGATTTACTTCAGATCATAGCTGTGGTAAGTTCTCAATTAGGAGAATTTGTCAAGCGCAAATATGCAGAGCAAGAATTGCAAGAAGCTGAAGCTTCAATCCGATTTTTGTACGAACAAGAAAAACGCCAAAGTGAAGAATTAGCTCGACAAAATTTAGCTTTAGAACAAGCCAAATTAGAATTACAAGCAGCTAACATGGAATTGCAGCGCCTCGCTGCGGTGGATGGATTGACTCAAATTCCCAACCGCCGCTGTTTTGACAAAAAATTGGAGTTAGAATGGCAGTTGATGGAGCGAGAAAAAGAGTCGCTGTCTTTAATTTTGTGCGATATCGATTTTTTCAAACTTTACAACGATCGTTACGGGCATCAAGGAGGCGACGAATGTTTAAAACAAGTAGCCGAGATTTTAGCTAGCAACGCTCAGCGGGCAGGAGATTTAGCCGCCCGCTACGGCGGCGAAGAATTTGCGGTAATTTTGTCGCGAACTGATGTGCAAGAAGCAAAGCGGGTAGCTGAAGCAATTCGCAGCGATTTGAAAGCAGCGGAAATTTTTCATGCTGCTTCCAAGATAAGTAAGTTTATAACTCTCAGTATGGGGATCGCTACTACTGTACCTGCTGCTGGTCTATCGGTGGAGGAGTTAATTGGACAGGCCGATCGAGCGCTGTATCGAGCTAAACTAGAAGGACGCGATCGTATAGTTGCCCTAGACTTGAAAATAGAATTTCAGGGCCAGAAAGGAGTATGTTCTGATGATTGTAAGAAAAGCTAAAATCGCTGACGCACCTGCAATCGCACGGGTGAATCTAGATACTTGGCGGACAGCTTACCGAAAAATTGTACCAGCAGATTACCTCGCGCAACTGTCCTATGAAAAAGCAGAAAGCCGTTGGCAAGAAACCCTGACAAACGTCAAAAATACTGGGGTTTTTGTCTGCGTTGCTGAGAATGAATCGGGAGAAATTGTGGGTTTTGCTGCGGGTGGTTGCGAGCGCACCGGTAAATATGTATATAAAGGAGAATTATTTGCCATCTATATTTTGGAGGAATATCAGCGTCAAGGAATTGGACGGCAACTCGTGAGAACAGTTGCCACAAAATTGGCCGAATTAAGTTTGAACTCCATGCTAGTTTGGGTACTAGGAGACAATTCAGCCTATAGGTTTTATGAATTCTTAGGAGGTGAAAAAGTAGACGAACAGCAAACAAGTAGAGCAGGAGTTGCACTCAAAGAAATAGCCTACGGTTGGAAAGATATCGCAGTGCTGATTAACACGCCTGTATGACCGAAAAAGTGGAAGTTTTATCAATCATCTATCAAACTTCCTCTCTTCATTTGTTCACGTTCAATTGCCTCAAACAAAGCTCGAAAATTCCCTGCCCCAAAACCTCCAGCTTGCACCTGTTTCCCGTTAACTAAACTAACTCGGCGCTCAATAATCTCGAAAAAGAAAGTCGGCTCTGCAAAAATTGGCTGGGTAAAGATTTGTAGCAGCATTGCTGCAGGAGTATCATCTTGCCAATCTGCCAAAACTTGACAAGCTGCAATTGCTTGCCAATCTGCGGGCAAATAGTCTTGCCGCTGCTGTAATTCGGAGTAGTATGTTGGAGGAACTGGCAGAAAAGGCAAACCGCACGATCGCAAATCGGCAACAACACCCACAATATTATTAGTTTGCAAAGCCATGTGCTGAATTCCCGGCCCCCGATTTGCACTCAAAAACTCTTGAATTTGAGAATTAGCTGATGCCGGTTCATTAATTGGGAATTGCACCCCACCTTCAGCGTGCACCATAACTTGGCTCCGCAAAGCCGATTTCTCAGTCTGAATGTCAAAATTTTGCTGCGCTTGAAAACCTAATATTTTTTGATACCAACTCACAGCACTTGACAAGTCCCCAGATTCAACATTTAACACTACGTGGTCTATCCGGGTAAACAACGGCAGCTTATCCGAAGCCGATAGCAGTGAATGGCTACCAATTCGCTCCACGAGCGTGTGGCTTAAATCTCCCCAGCCCGCGATTTTTGCCCGCTTAAAATAGCCTCCTGCGTTTAGGTCTTCTTGAATCGGTTCCAGGATTTTAGCGCCTTCAGCAGCCGCTCTAGCTACCGCTAATTCAATATTTTTTACCCGAAAACCTACATCGGCAATCCCTGGAGGATGAAACTTCAACCAACTAGCAGCGGGACTAGCGGGTGTCAGGGGCGAAGATAAAACAAAACATACATTGCCACTGCTGACAACTTCAGTGTGAGTGTGGCTATTGGCATAACCTGCTATTGATTGAAAGCCTAACTGGCTCACAAACCAGTCGCGGGATATTTTAGCGTTTTCAACGTAAAATTGAATGCGATGGAACTCCATAATCAATAATTGAAAATGGAAACTGAAAAATGGAAAATCTGCTGATTTTCAAGGCAAAATCGCAAGGGAGGGACTGAGTAATGGATATTTTTCATACTTTTTATTGCGTAACCACATAATAATAACCTAAAGATTGAATACCCTAACTCTTCCTGAAGGCAGAAATAGGTCGGCAATTAAAAGAAACCCGGTGTCTGCGATAACTTGGATTTGGTCGCTAGGTCTTGGCCAATAGGACTAAGGCAAAAAAATGGCTTGACACACTACTTATAGGGGTAAGGTGTGCCAGCCCGTGCACCTACATAATTAAGTGCTGTACAAGTTCTCAAACCTAAAAATATCATAATTTTTCTTGCCTTCAGCTTCCGCTGCGTTCTGCATTCAAATCATTCCTCAATAGCTAAAAGAACAAATGACTTTCCGGCTGAATATTAATCTCCATAGGCACAGCTTGCGGGTCAGCCGAAAGAGCAAACATAATCGCATTGGCGGCAGTTTCGGTACTCAGCATTTTTGACCTGTCTACCTTCAAACTCACATTATCCCAAAACGGAGAATCCACCCCGCCAAAATAGAATAGCGTAAACTTAATGCCGTAGCGTCGCAGCTCATCTGCCATGCACTTGCTGAAACCAACTACCCCAAACTTTGAAGCGCAGTAAGCCGTTCCCATCGCCATCGAATGCTTGCCCAAAATTCCGATGACATTACAAATGTGGCCGGATTTGCGCTCTTTCATCAAATTCGCCGCTGCTTGAGACGTGTAAAAACTGCCTTTTAAGTTTAAGTCAAGCATTGCATCTAAATCAGCGGGTTCTAACTTGTTCCACTGCTTGAGAATTCCAGCACCAGCGGCGTTTATGAGGGCATCAATTTGTCCGAAATGTTCCAGAGTTGTCTGCATCAACGTCTCGACTTGTGGCAAATCGGTGATATCTGTGGGTACGCACAGTACCTCTGTTGCCGAAATTTCGCTAGCTAAAGCGTCTAATTTACTGCTGTCTCTGGCGGCGAGCACTAGCCTCGCACCCGCATCAGCAAGTTTCCGGGCCACTGCTGAACCGATGCCGCCAGTCGCACCCACCACAACCACAACTTTGTCGTGCATATCCCTTTACATTTCTTTACGTCCAGATTGTATGATAACTCAAGTTGCTAGTAATGGGGATGTTGATATAGCAATCCTTGCAGGAGTCGTAAATTTTTTACCCCACCCCAACCCTCCCCTTATCAAGGGGAGGGAGTAAGAAATTCACAAATTATTTAGGATGGCTATATATTTTAAGTTTTAATTAATTGAGGGAAACTTGCCAGCCTTTTTCGGCTTTTTTTAGCTGGAGAGAAGCGCAGGATTGCAAAAATTTAGTAAATTTCCTACCGAGATTAAAATCTTTAATTATTTGGGTAATTTGTTTGCCGTATTGTCGGTGAAATTCGCTGCCTACATTGGAGAGAAATACAGAATTTTCAGGAGAGTTGTCGGTTAAGTCTCCAACTATTTTGACCAGAGCTCTTTCCAAGTCTTCCAGAGAATTAATATCTGTCAAAGTTGCAGGTGCTGCCTGGTGGTTATTCAGATTTTCTTGGCTTAGTATTGGCGGTGGGGGCGACAATCTCACTTCAAAAAGAGTGACATAAGTGTGAGAAGTTTCTGATGGTTTGTGGAGGACAAAATCGGTGGGATATTTCAGAAAGATATCCCTGGTCTTAGTACCGAGCAAATGATGGGCAACAACTTGATTGAGGACTAAGCCGTAATTTTCTCTAAATAAAGCTGAAATAGTGGAAAGTTTTATCCACTGAGTTGAGGTTCGTTTCTGCTCTTTTTTGATTAATTCTTTTAGCTGAATAACTAATTCTTCGAGAGGTGTAATTTCCGGTATGGTTACAAGGGAATGGGTTTCAACTTGTCCGGTTTTGCTGTTTAAAACTATGATTTTATCTATTTGTTTGCGGACTTGAAATACGGTTAGTCCGTGGGCTTGCAGTGTATTGCTGAGGTGAGTGAGGGCGCGATCGGACGAACAGACAAAAATCTCTTTGGCTGTGGGATAATGTACGAAAATCGATGCGCCGACTGTAGCCATTTTTAAGTCAGCGCTGTCTTTGCCGGGGGGAACGTGAATTAGTTGATAGCCGCGCTGGTGAAATTCGGCATCTTTCTTGCCCATGCTGCGCCAGTTGGCAAAGGCAACTTTGATTTGGATGGGATAGTGGCAAATTCCCTCTAGGAATTTTTCGGTTTCGAGGGTGAGTTGCAAGTTTTCGACATCTAGCAGCAAGATAGCAATGCCGATAGGAAGCGAATTTGTTTGATTTGTGGTGGGAGTGGGAGGCTTTGACGAAACTGAGTTTTGTGATTTAGGTGGTGCTGTTTGAGATTGGGCTAGCTGCTGAATTTTGGCACATAATTTGCTGAATTGAGGTGAATTAACGAATTCTGGAATCAGCAGAATGTGTAGGTATTTTTTTGCAGTCAGCAGCAGGGAATCTGTATCGCTGGCTACTGTAAAACTTTTTGTCAATTTTCCAATCAAAACTGACTGAAAATCAGGTTTGGCCCAGGGGGTTTTCCTGTATTTTTCAGTTATCCATTCGGGATGCTGTTCCTGAATGGTAATTAGGGTTTGAGCTATATAGCGACTGATGACGCTGAATGCGGGAGATTCTTGAGTCGCAAGCTCGGAAGTTCGATCGGGCATGGCCCTCTACAATTCGGGATGCTGTTTCAATTTATCACACTTCTAGTTTCTCGCCGGGAGTCGGACGATCGCCCGCCAAATTAAACCGGCGACAATTAATGCCAATCCTGTCAGCCAAATTTGCCTCTCCACCCAGAAAGCCAGAAACAGACAATTCCCCAAACCCACCCAAGCCAACCACTGCGGATAAAGTCTTTCGGCGGGGGAAAGTTGCAGCGCGGCGAGGTTGGTGATAGCGTAGTAAATCAAAACACTAAAAGCGCTAAATGACCAAGTGGTTTTGACATCGCCGACGAGGATTAAAAGTGCGATCGTAACTTCGACAACCACCACAGCCACGTAGGGAGTTGTCCCCGAAGGATTGAGTCGCGCCAAGACTCTCGGCATATCCAAGCGCCGCCCCATCGCCAGCCAGATGCGCGACAACCCTAAAATTAAGTTCAGCAAGACTCCCAACATAGCGGTAATTGCACCGACGGCTAGCAGTTGAGAAACTCCCGGAATTCGGAAACTCCGGGCGATGACTTCCAGAGGTGCAGTCGTGCCGCCTGGTTGTAAAGACAATTTATCGGCTCCCCCCCCGCCCGCGACAACTACTGCTACCCCGACGTAAAGCAGCATTGTCAGCACCAAAGTGAAAATTATGGCTTTGGGAATGGTTTCCCTCGGTTCCCGCACTTCCTCGCTCATTGTGGTGATGCGGGCGTAACCGCTATAAGCGACAAACATCAGGGCGGTGGCCTGGAAGATGGAGCCGATCGAGCTATGATTCTGTAGTGCGGGCATTTCCCATCTTACTTCTGGCAAACCGACAGCAACAAACACCGCTAAGGATAGAAGTGTAACTGAGACTATGGCAGTATTGGCAATATTCGATCGCCTAATTCCCGTCAATACAATTAAAGTGAGGGCGGCGAGGGCGAATAAAGCTGTTAGGATCAGGTAAGTGCGATCGGCTACACCAACTGCATTTAAAAAATACCCAGCAAAACCTAAAGCTGCAGTAGCCGCAGAAGCCGTTTTCGCCAATAAAAACATCCAGCCGGCTGTAAAACCCAGCCAGGGATTGAGATATTTGTAGCCATATTCATAAGTACCGCCGCTAACAGGATGATTTGCCGCTAATTGAGCGCTGTTAAGACCATTAAAAACAGCAACAAAAGCTGCAATACCTACAGCCAAAATCACTCCCGGCCCAGCAACTTCTGCCGCAATCCCGATACTCACAAATACTCCCGTGCCAAGAATCGATCCCAGGCCCATGAGAGTTGCCCCGAAAACACCTAACTCTCGCTTCAGAAGTGGTAAAGACATAACTATAGCGGTTGTCTGTTCAGTGCCATACTGATATTAAGTTACATCTAGTAATATTTGCAATAATTCCGGCAGGGGTCTAAACCCCCGCCTCAAAAATCAAGTCCCCAGCTAGGAGGACTGAAATACTTATTGAGAATGTTGCCCAATCTCAGTTAACAGTAAGTCAAATATTACTATTTCAGAGTTTTCTTAAGAGGTTAACTGTGAGACAGGGACTTAAGCCCCTGTCTGAATATAGCGACTGAGAGAAAGCAAAACACCCTGGTATTAACCGAAACGGCCTTGAATGTAATCTCTCGTACTGGAATTGCCCGCAGAAGTAAAAATCTTACTTGTCGGCCCAAATTCAACCATCCTGCCGATGCGACTTTCATCAGTATTAAAAAATGCCGTGTAATCTGAAACACGAGCAGCCTGCTGCATATTGTGCGTCACAATCACAACAGTTAACTGCTGGCGTAGAGTCTGAAATAGCTCCTCAATCTTCATCGTGGAAATCGGATCTAGAGCAGAACAAGGTTCATCCATTAACAAAATTTTTGGCTTCACAGCCAAAGCGCGAGCAATACAAAGTCGCTGCTGCTGTCCCCCCGAAATCCCCTGAGCCGATTTATTCAAATCGTCTTTGACTTCATTCCAAAGCGCCGCACTTTTAAGTGCAGATTCCACAATTTCATCTAATTCTGCTTTGCTTTTGCGACCAAAAATCCTCACGCCGTAAGCAATATTATCGTAGATGCTCAGTGGAAACGGATTCGGTCTTTGAAACACCATCACAATTTGCCTACGCAAACTATTAATGTTTACTTTCGGGCTGTAAATATCCTGTCCAAAAAACTCTACTCTTCCTTTAATTTTTACCTTTCCCTCCAATTCACCAATCCGGTTGAGAGCTTTGAGAAACGTAGATTTGCCGCAACCTGAAGGGCCAATAATCGCCGTAATTTGCGGGTGAGGGATATTCATTGATATATTTTCTAATACTTTGTGAGTTCCGTAATAAAAACTCAAGGCTTGAATCCGCAGTGCTGGCATTGCATTGGGGTCTATTTCCGGGGTGGCATCGTCTAGGAATTGAGCTGTATAGTTTTCGGAGTTCAAGTTAGCTTTAGGTTTCATTATTTGGCTGGTTATATTGTTAATATTTGACTGAGAGATGCACTTTAGTTATTGATTTATCGGTTTTGCAAGCGTTTCCGAGTTACTGTACGGGATGCGACGCTAGCAATCAAAACCATGCCCAAAAGGACAGAGGCAGCAGTCCACGCCAATTCGTTCTGCTCCTTGTAAGGAGAGCTGGCGTAGCTATATATTAATACCGACATAGAAGGAGTCGGGGTCAGCAGTGTTTCGGGAATTTCTTTTAGTTTTGAAATGGTTTCTGCACCTATGGGAGACTGCATTATTTCGCCCAATTTATCAACTAAAGGAGGCCAAAATTGACTCGACAAGGCAGTTACAATCAGCGGGGCGGTTTCGCCGGCGGCCCGGGAAGCAGCGAGTAAAATACCTGTGGTAATAGTTGGAAGTGCTGAGGGTATGATAATGCGAAACATAGTTTGAAAGCGTCCGCCTCCCAAACCAGCAGAAGCGAGGCGGTAAGAAGTAGGCACTAATTTTAATGCTTGTTCTGTTGTCAGAGCAACCACTGGAAGCATGATGATACCGAGGGCAAAACCGCCTGCTAAGGATGAAAATGCTTTGGTGGTAACGACGATTAGGGCGTAGGAAAAGACGCCAACTACGATCGAGGGAACGCTGCTGAGAATGACGGTGATAAAGCGAATACTATTGGTCATCGCTTTGTTTTCTCTACCAAACTCCGACAAAAATATTCCCGTCATTACGCCTATGGGTACGCTGATTAATGTCGCAATTCCTACCATTAAAGCAGTGCCGAGAATGGCATTGGCAAAGCCGTTGGGCTGGTCTTCTACTCCGACGGGTGCTGGTAGAGACACTAGCACTTCCCAGCTCAAATGTGTCAGTCCTTCCCCCAGGATTTTGTATAAAATAGCAAACAAAGGGAGCAGAGCCATAGCTGTCAGAGCGAAAGCGATAACTGTCATTCCCCGACTGAAAATAGTTCGGCTTAGGGATAGGGGGTTGTTGATTTCTGCATCCAGAATACTGTCTGAATTTTGTGCTTGAGTCATGCGATTTGAGATTGGAGATTTTAGATTGAACCAGCGGGGAAATCCGGCGGCGCGGCTTGTGATCAAATTGCTTTCGATGATGTTAAGTTTTAGCTTTCTTGGCCCCAATTAGCTGAACTAACCATACTGCGATCGCATTTACCAACAGAGTGATGACAAATAAAATTAAGGCTAAATACATCAAAGCGCCGCTGTGCAGCGGTTCGACAGCTTCCCGAAATTGACTTGCCAAAACAGCAGGAATTGAGTAGCTGGGAGCGAGCAGAGATGGGTTAATTTGAATCGAGTTGCCAATTACCATTGTGACTGCCATTGTTTCGCCTAAAGCGCGTCCCAAGGCTAATATGGTGGCGCCGATAATCCCTGAACTAGCTGCTGGTAATAATAGCTTGAATATTGTTTCCCAGCGGGTGGCACCGAGGGACATGGAAGCACTTCGCAAATCTACTGGAACTGACATCAATACATCGCGGCTGATGGCTGCTACAGTGGGCAAAATCATAATTGATAACAGTATTCCAGCGGGCAGCATTCCGGGGCCTAAAGGTTCGCTGCTGAACAAGGGAAACCAACTGAAATTATCAAACAATGACTGCTGCAAGGGCAACAAAAAGGGAATCAAAACAAATATTCCCCAAAGGCCAACTATTACGCTGGGAATAGCCGAGATTAATTCAACCATGAATCCCAAGGGCGATCGCACCCAAGCAGGTAAGAAGTTTTCGCTAGTAACTATAGCTACTGACAGCCCTAAAGGAAGTGCGATGATTATGCCGATCGCAGAACTAATCACAGTGCCGTAAATAAACGGCAAGGCCCCAAACTGCAACTCACCGATATCCCACTTGGGATTCCACAAAAAGGAGAGTCCAAAATTGCTAATAGCAGGCCAAGCATCTTTAAAAATTACCGCACTCATCAAGAACAGCGTACCCGCTGTCGCTAGGGAAAAACCCCATACAAATAGTGTAAATCCTGACTCCATCCATAGACCTTCACCAGCAGTATCTGTCAAATCTACTTCTGTGTTTATTTCTGCAGATTTTATAGTCAACTCTTGAGTTTTTTTTGAAGGCTTTGCCATACCAGAATTATTACCTAAAAAGTGAAATATTTGCTTGAACGACGAGTAATTCTAATGGGCTGAGTGCGCGCTGCACACCTGGTTGCTAATGGTGCAACGCGCACCTTACATAGTAAATTTAGCGCACATTAACCTGATGACTTATGAGTTTTGAGTCATACATTTAACTCATCAACTCATAACCCCATGCGATCGCCCCAATTAACCTCTAGCAACCACAGTCTGATTAACTGCTTGAACCACCTTTTGAGCTGTAGCTGAAGGAATTTGAGTAAACTCTAGCTGTTTGTTGATACCTTGACCTGTAGTCATCACCCAATTAACCATCTTTTTAATAGCCTCTGCTTTCGCAGCAGGGTACTGTTTGTAGATTAACAGCCAAGTCAAACCAACAATGGGATAACCGTCGTTAGGATTTCCTTCTACTAAGCGGAAATCTGCGGGAAATGTTTCCCCTGCTAAAGCTTTCTCTGCTTCAGCCAAGCTAGGCTCTACAAACCGGCCAGCTTTATTTTGAATAAATGCAGTTTGGAGATTGTTTTGCCGAGCAAAAGTATCTTGAACGTAGCCGATCGCACCCGCTGTATTCTTCACCAAAGCAGCTACGCCGGGGTTTCCTGGACCCCTGACAGCCTTGTCTGGCCAATTCGGCTGAGCGGCAGCTTTGATGGTGCTACCAGTTGCCTGCAAGTGATTAGCAAAAATAAAGCTAGTACCGCTGCTATCTGCCCGTACAGCTACTCGAATCGCAGTATTTGGCAAGTTTTTAGCTTGTCCAGAAATTCCGGCTATTTTCGCATCATTCCAGCGAGTAATCTTGCCTTCAAAGATGCCGTTCATGGCATCCTTATTTAGCCTCAGATTGGTCACTCCGGGCAAGTTGTAAACAACTGCAACAGCACCGCCAGCAGTGGGAATTGCCATGACGCCGCGCTTTACTTCGGCTATTTGCGCCGCCGTCATCAGCGCGTCGCTGCCTGCGAAATCAACATTGCCTCCAATGAATGCTTTGATGCCAGCACCGCTGCCAGTTCCTTCGTAGTTTACAGTAATTTGATTTGCACTTCTCATCTGAGAGAAGTAGCGATCGTAAAGAGGTTTGGGGAAAGTTGCTCCCGTACCGTTTAGTGTGACGGCTGCTACAGCGGAACTAATCAAAGTCAGCGAAAATGCTGCTGCTGCTAGTGTCACTATAAAACTACGTCGCCAACGTCCTGTGAAAAAATTCATATTCCTCCTCTCCCTTAATAGCCGACTTTGCAAATCTCCTCCATAGGATAGACTGAAACATCCAAAGAAAAGGATCTAAAAGAATAAGCTTGTTTTAAATTTTGGTTAATTTTAGATTAAATAATAAAAGAATAAGCTTGTTTTAAATTTTGGTTAACTTTAGATTAAATTTTCATACCGAAGACTCGGAAACCGGATTTCTTAAATAAGTCAGGGATCTGCCTGTGCGATCGCCACTTGATGCTCCTTACTCTTTTTCTGAACTTTAAATTTTTGGCATGACTGCAAAAAATCGTAAAAATTGCTACCCAAATGTAGCGATTGCAGCTTTTTAGTAATTGGTTGACCGTATTGCTTGTGAAATTCGGTGGCTACCTGGTTAATGCCAATGTAATTGCCTGGAGATTTAGCAGTTAATGCCAGTACAATATTTGCTATAGATGCTTCCAGGGCGGCTGAGGACTCAGTTTTTGAAGCTGCTGCTGCTTTTGGAGCGATCGCCACTTGATGTTCGTTACCGAGCAATTCCATTTTGAAAACAGACGGACGCGATTTAAAAAAATTAATTAAACTAGAATCAGGCAAAAAATTTTTCACAAGTAAATCGGCATGACACTGATATTTAGTATAAAATTGTTTCTTGATTTTTGTTACAGGAATAGCATTCTGTTTTAACTCAACTATCGCTTTCGCAATCATTGCTACAAGTATCTTTTCTAAAGCATCCAGCGAATTAATCCCAATTGAATTTACTGACTTGGTTTCGGGAACTTTTTGGGATTCAATATCTAGATCCACGACAAGAGGAGTGACACACTCTTTAGTCCCAGAAGAAATTTTGTCTTCTGCTGACTCCAACAGTGTTGCTGCATGGGAAGTTGTAGAATTGAACGCAACATTACGGCGCTCTTGAAAAAGCTCAGCCACACTAGAAAAACGAGCGATTCGCTCATCAATAGATTTGTGTTCAGCCTTCAACAACTCTGCAACTTGATTAGCCAATTCTTCAAAACTAGGGATTTCCTCTTCCCTTTCGCAAGAATAGTGCTTGCTCTCACCATTCTGACAGTTTTCTACAGACAAAACAGAATTTTGCCGACGCACCCGAAACACAGTCAATCCCTGATTTTGCAACTGATTGCAAAGATGATTTAACAAACCATCCGAAGAACAGACAAAAACTTGTCTGACATCCCGATATCGATATAAAATAGCCGCGCCAAAAGCAATCATCTTACCGTCAGCACTATTAGCACCACCCGGAACGTGAATCAGTTCGTAACCGCGATCGTAAAGTTCAGCATCCAACTTGCCGATACTTGGGTTTTTCCAGTTAGCAAAAGCAATTTTAACTTGCAGGGGATAGTCGCACAAACCGGCTAAAAATTGTTCTGTATTAACCTTAAGTTTGAGATTTTCGGCATCTAACAGCAAAATCGCAATCCCGCCGGACTCTGTGGTGGTTGCAGGGGCGATTCCTTGCGGGATAGTTTCGTTTAACCGTGTTTCGGTGCATTTGCCATTTAAAGAGTGCGGGCCGGGCGGCTCAAAAAAATGTTTGCGGCAAGCTTTGCAAAGATACCGCTGGTGCCCGTTGGGACGGCCGTTTTTACGAACTTGGTCAGATTCGCATCGAGGACATTTCATTAACCCATTATGCAACCTACTCCCGAACCGAACAAGGCATTACCTATCTTCTTCTTCCTCTTCCTTTGCGCCCTTGGCGTCTTCGCGGTTCGTTAAATACGTATCTTTTGAGCGGTTCATGAGTAACTTGTGGCAGTCGATCGGCTCATAATAACAAAAGAACGTTAACAATTCTTAAAAAAAATGGCTAGAGACTTGCGGGGATTCCTAAAACTACTCGAAGAACGGGGACAACTGCGCCGGATTAGCGCCTTAGTCGATTCCGACCTCGAAATTGCCGAAATTTCCAACCAAATGCTGCAAAAAGGCGGTCCTGGATTGCTGTTTGAAAACGTCAAAGGGGCCGAATTCCCCGTCGCCATCAACCTGTTGGGTACGGAAGAGCGCGTTTGCTGGGCGATGAACATGAAAAAGCCGATCGAACTAGAAGAGCTCGGCAAAAAACTGGGAATGCTGCAACAGCCAAAACCGCCGAAAAAGATTTCCCAAGCGATAGAATTCGGCAAAGTCCTGTTTGACGTAGTGAAAGCCAAACCGGGCCGCGACTTTTTCCCAGCTTGTCAGCAAGTGGTACTTGAGGGAGAAGGGCTGGATTTGAACAAAATCCCGATGATTCGCCCCTATTCGGGAGATGCGGGCAAAATTATCACCCTGGGTTTGGTAATTACCAAAGATTGCGAAACCGGTACGCCGAATGTGGGGGTTTATCGTTTGCAGTTGCAGTCAAAAAACACGATGACTGTACACTGGTTATCGGTACGGGGCGGGGCGCGGCACTTGCGGAAAGCGGCGCAGGCTGGTAAAAAATTGGAAATTGCGATCGCCCTTGGAGTCGATCCCCTGATTATTCTCGCTGCTGCAACGCCAATTCCTGTAGATTTATCGGAATGGTTATTTGCGGGGCTTTACGGCGGTTCCGGCGTGCAATTGGCGAAGTGCAAAACCGTAGATTTGGAAGTACCGGCGGACTCGGAAATTGTGTTAGAAGGAACGATTACCCCCGGTGAAGTTCTGCCCGACGGGCCCTTCGGCGATCACATGGGTTATTACGGCGGCGTGGAAGATTCGCCGTTAATGCGGTTCCACTGCATGACGCACCGCAAAGACCCGATTTATCTGACGACATTTAGCGGGCGGCCGCCGAAAGAAGAAGCAATGATGGCGATCGCGCTTAACCGTATTTATACCCCTATTTTGCGGCAGCAAGTATCGGAAATTGTCGATTTCTTCTTACCGATGGAAGCGCTGAGTTATAAAGCGGCAATTATCTCGATTGATAAAGCATATCCCGGTCAAGCGCGCAGGGCTGCTTTAGCATTTTGGAGTGCATTACCGCAGTTTACTTACACTAAGTTTGTGATTGTTGTCGATAAAAGTATCAACATTCGCGACCCGCGTCAAGTTGTGTGGGCAATTAGTTCTAAAGTCGATCCGGTTCGGGATGTATTTATTCTGCCGAATACACCTTTTGATACATTAGATTTTGCCAGTGAAAAGATTGGTTTGGGAGGCAGAATGGGGATTGATGCTACTACGAAGATGCCGCCGGAAACGGATCACGAATGGGGAGAAGTTTTGGAGTCCGATCCGGATGTGGCGGCGATGGTAGAAAGGCGTTGGGCTGAGTATGGTTTGGCTGATTTGAATTTGGGAGAAGTCGATCCTAATTTGTTTGGATATGAGATGAGGTAGGGAAGCGAAACAATGTTGTCTCCTGGCTTTTTTGAGTAAAATACAATTTCTCAATTGCTGGCAATACAGTAGGGACACAACAATGTTGTGTCCTGGTTTTTTTGAGTAAAATACTAGAAACACAACATTATTATGTCCTTAGATCATCAACTCTCTTTGAGTCTTCACGAACATTATTTTTTCTTTACTGTTCCAAAATCTCAACTAAATCTTCGATCACAATATCAAACACGCGAGCCATTTTGTTCAAAGCCGTGTAGTCAACAGTTGCCATACCTGGAGAACTGGCATAGGTGGCGATCCTAGTGCATGGAATACCCGTTCTGTTGGAGACTTCCCTTAGAGTCCAACCCTTCTCTTGAGCAAATTCTCGAATTCGCAGCCTCATTCGTCCCATATTCCCAACGATAAATCAGCCTACTCTTCCAAAATCTCAACTAAATCTTCGATCGCAATATCAAACACGCGAGCCATTTTGTTTAAAGCTGTGTAATCTACCGTTGCCAGCTTGGAAGAATGGGCATAACTTCTAACGGTACTGTAAGGAATGCCCGATCGCTCAGAAACTTCTTTAAGCGTCCAACCCTTCTCTTCGGCTAGTTCTCGAACCCGCAATCGAATTAGACCCATCTTCCCGCTGACAAATCAGTTCAATGTTCCAAAACCTCAACCAAATCTTCGATCATCAAATCGAAGACAGCAGCAAGTTTCTGCAAAGCCGTGTAGTCCACCGTTGCCAGTTTAGGAGCTTGGGCGTATTTTTTAACCGTGCTGTAGGGAATTCCCGTTCTGTCAGAGACTTCTTTAAGCGTCCAACCCTTATCCTCAGCGAGTTCTCGAACTCGCAATCGAATTAATCCCATTTATGCTTGACAGCAGCTATGCTCATATCTTTTAATAAAGATAGTTAACAGCGATCGCCCTCCGACCTGAGAAATCTAGAGCGATCGCCTTTCATTCACCACCCACAAAAGTGGGAAGGATTTTCCTATGATACCAAAACAACCGACATATCGCGATCGACTTCAACCTTGGTGCATAATTCGCCATCTCCCCAACTGTCAGCGGTTAACAGTCGCCCGTTTCGCCCGCCGCCCCGATGCCGAATCTTAAGTAGCTAGACAAAATTAATTACATAGTTTTCTCCAAATTCTTTCAGGATTTTTTCCACAGAGGTAACAAAAGT
>NZ_JAUBQQ010000001.1:0-39145 GCF_036701335.1 Microcoleus sp. Pol12B5
ATTGGGGTACTTTTGTTACCTCTGTGGAAAAAATCCTGAAAGAATTTGGAGAAAACTATGTAATTAATTTTGTCTAGCTACTTATGAGGATTTTTAGCCTTTCTGTAAGTTGACTGGAGGGCTTTTTCCTCATGTGCGAGCGCCCGCGTCTCCTTAATCCTCTTCATCATCATCCGACAATTTTGTCATTTCCTCAGCAATTAGTGTCTGAAAATCCTCTCCGCAGTGAACGTTCAGATGAATTGCACCACTCAGGAACTCTGCTAGAATTTCAGCTTTTTGTCGATCGCTCAAATCAGGTAACTGAAGCTGATGGATTAAAGTAATCACATTTTGACACTCAGTACCCAATTCATCAATTAACGTTCTCAGTGTATAATTAGTTACAGAAATTTTCTTCCCCATATAAAGTAGGCGATTTCGGTGGCGATCGTGTGTTCGGACGGAAACGGAGGTACTGTTTTTATACCGTACGGGTACTGCACAGTTCCCCTTTTTTCTCGCTACTTGTCAGGGAAATTAGTTGAATTGAAACGAAAACCCCCTAAAGTAACACTGACTTAAGGGGGTTTTGTTGGTTCTGACGGGTTGCGCGTTGTATCCAGACAAAATGAAACCCCCAGTTTTGCGCCGGGTTTGTTAGGGTGTTGAAGCGCGATCGTGTTTGTCTTGTGTCTGAAAACCTTACTGAATCGGCTTTTTACTCTTTTATGGAGTTTTTTTTTTATTCGCCCAATAAAGCCTCTGGCATACCTAGCATCCGAAGGAGCGACTGAAAAATTTTATCTAACACAGGGTTTAAAGTATTATCTTGCCATTCAGAAATCATTATTGCAATGGGAATACCAATAAGACTTATAAATAAAAATAGCTTAAGTTGCACAAGACAAGCCCATATTAACAATCTAATCAACACATAAAAAAAACCTATCGGCAAAACAACAATTACGCGGAGCGCAATTATTATTAAAGAAATAGGATTGGTATCATTATTTTGAGAAGACATAGACTTAACCTCGATTTTCACAGTATTGATAGAGAGTCGATGGCGGGGTGTCCCCCACCATTTCTCCTACAAAATCGCAGTATTGATAATTTATTATAACACCCTAGATTGATACCCTCGTACAAATAGAGTTAACCATGATTCAATTAAGGGTCGGGCGTAAAAGCCTTACCCAGTAATGTTTTTATGGCTTTTGAAGCCCAAAAGCGTCGGGCGTAAATTTTGCACGATCGCGCAACCCGGACAAAATAAACCCCAGTTTTGCGCCTGGGGTTTGTTTGGGTGTAGAAGGTTAGCGCGATCGCGTTGTACTCTGTTGGGCCAAATAAAACCCCTGTTTTGCGCCGGGGTTAAAAGTCAGGGTGTTGAAGGTTAGCGCGATCGCTAACTTGCATCTTTACTTATCCAATTCTCTGTCCGCTAGGAGTAGACGAAAGTTTGTTCGCGGTTTCAACCGCCGAGGGCTCTCGGATTTGGGATCACACCCATAAAAAAAAGTAGAGGTGCGATCGATCGCATCTCTACAGTAATTATAAATAAGGTGCACATTGTGCACCCTACCAATTAGCGGTTCTGGGGAACAGGAGCACTCGGTGCTCCAGAAAAAGTCGTCTCACCAGTCTTAGCCCGCTTTTTGATCAAGATAGGCTTGACGCTGTTTTCTCCACCAATCGGGGGATCTTCTTGTTGAGCGTAATCAGCGCCCATCCAAGCAGGACGGCTTTGATCGAAAGCCATTTGCAATGCAGCAGCAGCGATCGCGTGGGAGTCGTACTCCTCGGATAACTGAGAAACCAGAGGCAAGAAAGATGCCATCCGTTCGCCAGCCAAAGCTTCGCGAACTTTACCCTGCATCTTTTCCAACTGACGTGCTTCAATTTGCGCCCGTGTCGGAATGTTTCGTACCGTCAAGCTCGATCGCACGTGGCGTTCAATCAAGCGCAGTTTGCGGCGATCGACCGGTTGAATCAGCGTAATCGCCGTTCCTTCGCGACCAGCCCGGCCCGTGCGTCCGATCCGGTGAACGTAGCTTTCCACACTGTCGGGCAAATCGTAGTTAATCACGTGAGTCAAGTGATCCACGTCCAAACCCCGTGCCGCAATATCAGTCGCCACTACCCAGCGCACCTGACATTGGCGGAACCGATGCAACAAACGTTCCCGTTGTGCCTGATTCAAATTACCGTGATACTCATCAACGCTGTGACCTGCTGCTTGCAGTTGGCTGGTGAGTTCTGCCGCCGACTGCCGAGTCCGCACAAAAATCAGTGCAGATTCCGGGTCTTCCATTTCTAAAATTGGCTGTAGAGCTCTTGCCTTCGACCAGCCACGGGGAATCATGTACACGCCTTGGCTGATGCGCTTTGGCGTTGCTTTTGGCTGTTCTACGGTGACGTTGACTGGGTTACGCAAATGCCGCGCCACCAATTTCCGAATGGAAGCTTCCATCGTCGCCGAGAAAAATGCCGTTTGACGTTCTTTTGGTGCAGCATCCAAGATTTTTTCCACATCTTGGATAAAGCCCATGCTCAGCATTTCGTCAGCTTCATCCAAAACCAGCCACTTTACCTTGTCTAGTTTCAGGCTGCCGCGGCTCAGCATATCCAATATGCGTCCTGGTGTACCGACAACGACGTGAACGCCGCGCTTCAAACGCTGCATTTGACGATCGATCGATTGACCGCCGTACACTGTCAGAACTTGCAGAGAGCGACCCACTTTTACCGGGCCGTCGCTGCTAATGCCGCTCAAATCACGGATGGCTTCAGTTACTTGCATCGCCAATTCGCGAGTCGGCGTCAGCACCAGTGCTTGCACCGCAGTTACATCTAAATCAATCCGCTCCAAGATGGGCAACGAGAATGCTGCCGTTTTGCCTGTCCCTGTTTGGGCTTGACCCACAACGTCGCGACCTGCTAACAGGTGCGGAATTGCTTGTACTTGGATGGGAGTAGGTTCTGTAAAGCCTAGTGTTTCCAGATGGAGAACGAGTTCTTCCGAAAGACCTAAGCCTTCAAACAATAAATTCATTAATGCTCCTAATAACGAGTCTTAGCCTTCTAAGTTGCCCAACTCGGATGCGGATTTCTGCTCTAGGGCAGGAACTCATAAGAGTTCTTTATGGTGCTGCGCCTGCGCGCACCTTCTTAAATAGCAATCGAGTATAGGGCAGCTCCGTCGATGGTGACTAAATTTACCAATTCGACAGCCGTCTTTGATTTTGTGACATCACCGATACCAACCGCCAGGGGTCGGGTTATAGGCTTCCAACATTCTTAAAACAGGACATTGGACTTCCTTTGAGGTACTTGCAAGCTTTCCCTCTTAGGCATTTTATAGTGAGGATCATGACCAGCCCCACTTCACTACATAGTAGTAACAGGTTGTTTGGTTCAGGCGCTATCCCGCAATCCGTCGCCTGCGGGATTGAGCAGGGGATGGGGCGACCGTTACCGCCTATCCATCTCAACACTCTTTCGGGATACCGTTGTGGTGTAGGGCGGACGGCGAAGCAATCTCAAATTATCCCCGCTTATTTCTGGCTTGTTATCATCATAACTCTTTACATTCAGAAACAAAACATTAAATTCGTTAAAATTTTCCGATGTTCTGTAGAGATTACCACACCCCGACGGGGAGGGTCGATTGCCAGATTGGGGCTAAAAAATTTTAGAACCCCTTTGCTACATATCTTTGCACAAGTGTGTACTAACCGTTACTTTTGTTGCACAATCCGCTAATCATTTTTGGCTCGTGTCCGGTTTTGGTTCGCCGCACCGTCTCAGGCAACAGTTCCAGCAATACTTACACTTGACCGTAGAGGTCGTAGACATCTGCACCAGTAATTTTCACAGATACGATCGATCCCAGTCGCGCTTCTCCTGTCACATAGACGAGTCCATCTACTTCTGGGGAAAACCGAGCGGATCTACCAATCAACTCGCCTGTCTCTGGTTGTTCTTGTTCTATCAGGACATCAACTACCTGACCGACAGACTCTTGATTCTTTTTCAATGATATAGGTTGTTGTGCCGCCATTACCGCATTGCGCCGCATTTCCATTATTTCTGCAGGTATTTTCTGGGGCAAGCTGAAGGCTGGGGTTCCTTCCTCTGGCGAAAATACAAAAACTCCTACGTGATCGAATTCGTGGCGCTTGACAAATTCCAGCAAGTGTGCTGCGTGTTCGTCGGTTTCGCCGGGGAAGCCAACAATAAAAGTTGTCCGCATCACGGCGCCCGGAAGTGCTGCTTTAAGCCGATCGACTATAGCATCATTGATCCCAGCTTGAAAAGGCCGATTCATCGCCCGCAGAATTTCCGGGTGCGAGTGTTGCAGAGGTAAATCCAAATACGGTAAAACGTTGGGTGTTTCGCGGATTGCCTCGATAACTTGCGGAGTCAAACCTGTAGGATAGGCGTAGTGCATCCGAATCCAAGGCACATCTACTTCACCCAAAGCGCGCAGTAGTTCGGCTAGTTTCGGTTCGCCATAAATATCTTTGCCGTAGTTGGTGGTAATTTGAGAAATTAAGATAATTTCCTTTACCCCTTCGGATGCTAATTGCTTAGCTTCCGCGACAATAGACTCGATCGTCCGCGATCTTTGATTTCCGCGCAAGTGCGGGATAATGCAAAATGCACAGCGATAGTCGCAGCCTTCTGCTATACGCAAATACGCGACACCTTCCGATGTCGTGCGGTAGCGGGGAGTAGTTTCGTCAGCGATGTAAGTAGGTTCTGAAGAGACGAGGGAAACTCGATCGCCCTTTTCCACCTGCTGCATAACATTGACGATTTTATGATAGTCGCCAGTGCCGACAATTGCGACTGCTTCCGGCAATTCGTCCAGCAATTCCTGCTGAAAATGCTGTGCCATGCAGCCCGTGATCACTACTTTTTTATTAGCTTCTGCCAATTCTACCAAGGTGCGGACCGACTCTTCTCGCGCAGCTTGGATAAAACTACAAGTATTGACTACAACATAATCAGCTAATTCTTCATTAGAATCCACTTGATAGCCCGCTTGAGCCAGCAAGCCAATCATGTGTTCGGTATCGATGCGATTTTTTTCGCAGCCGAGGTGAGTAAATGCGATCGTTGGCTTCGTTGCCATGCAGTAATAGTTAGTGTTGCGCTATTTCTAAGAACATTTTATGATATCACACTCATTGCCAATTGGCAAGATATTGGTCTAATTTGTCGATCGGCTGCGACCCGTGGAACTTTTACCTTGGGGGCGAGCATAATCACCACCCCACAAGAGTCTTAAGATTTTCCCCGATGCAAATCTTGATGTTTTTTGAGTTTAAAACTACTGCTAGCCCAACTTATGAGGGGATTTGATCCGATGATACATCAGGGGCGATCGCCAGATTGGCTTCGCCCGAAAGCACTTGAGCAGCAGATCCACTAGCTAATCGATCGTAAGAGTGTGTTCCCAAACCCTTAACTTGGCGCATCAAAGTGCCCATTTCCAAAGCACTCATCGCATAATTCCAGCCCAAATTGCTTTTAATTCCAGCCCTTTCCAAAGCTTGCTGCATCGTGTCAGTCGTCACCACCCCAAAAATCACCGGCACCCCTGTCTGAAAAGCAGCAGCAGCAATTCCCTTAGCAACCTCACCAGCCACAAAATCGAAATGAGGAGTTTGGCCCCGAATTACCGCACCCAGACAAATTACCGCATCGTAGCGGTGGGAAAGAGCAGCTTGGCGCGCCACCAAAGGAATCTCAAAACTTCCCGGAACCCAAAAAAAGTCCACCTGAGAGCCATGAGGATTAATATCAACCCCGTGGCGTTTCAAACAATCTTGACATCCCTCCAAAAGTTTGTTAACCACCAAATCGTTAAAACGACCGATGACAATAGCAAATCGCAAAGATTCGGTGTGAGTAAAAGTTCCCTCGAAAACAGTCATAGTGCTCTAGTTTAGATTTTAGGTTTTAGATTTTAGATTTTTGTTTGTGAGAAGGCAAAAGTCAGAAAGCAGCAGCATCTCATCTGAATCTCAAGTGCAAAAACATACAGGGTCGCGCGGTGTGGAAAATTCCTAGCTTCTGCCGAATGCCTTTCAATCGCTGGTAAATGCCTTCAGCCTTCTATCTTTTACCTTCTTTCTCCGAGAGAGTTGGGTGAAATTAAACGACTAAAAAGTTCAATACACCCACTGCAATAACCAGCAAAAACCACAGACCAGACCCGGCATAAATCAGGGATTTAGACTGATTCCAGTTTTGGGGAGAGGCATAAGCAACTGGCACGCCAACAACCATCACAAAAGACAGCAGTACCAGACCTAGTAAAACCACTTGAAACAGAATTGATAACATCTTTTCTCCTTTCGATATAACCGTGCGTTGATCAGAAATAGTTTCCCAGAACCGAAAAAAATCTTCCAAATTCTAGTTTTTGACAGTTTCCCGATAGTCGATCAAGAAATTGTCGGTTGATTGATACGAAAGAACCAGTGCAAATTCGGGCGTTGCGCGAACAGGCGTCAGCGGCTCTTGAGATTTCGATCAATTTTATCATTGTTCGCTACACGACAGAAAACTGGAAAGGTTAAGTTAAAGCCCGATCGACACATCCGGTTTCAGAGTGCGAGAAATTGCTACTGTTTGAGTTAGAGATGCGGGATTTTCGGCTATGGACTTAGTTTTGTGCCACACAACAGCAGATTTTGACGCTTTGGGGGCGGCGGTGGGACTTTGCGTGCTGCGCCCCGGTAGCAGGATCGTATTGACGGGCGGGTGTCATCCGACAGTGCGGGATTTTTTGGCGCTACACCGCGACGAGTACCCACTGATTGAGCGCCGATCGGTCAATCCGCAACAAATTCGATCGATTACTATAGTTGATGCGTCTCAGCGCGATCGTTTGGGAAAAGCCGCCGAGTGGCTGGATTTGCCGCACCTCAACGAAATAGCGGTTTTCGACCATCATCTACAGGCCGATTTAGACATTCCCGCTACTGTTACGCAGATCGAAGCAGTCGGAGCCAGCACGACATTAATTGTCGAAAAGCTGAAAAATCAAGCAGAAAACAGCGACACACCATTCCGCCTGCTGCCCTCGGAAGCAACAGTAATGGCCCTCGGCATCCACGTCGATACAGGTTCCCTCACCTTTGAGGGCGCAACTGCGCGAGATGCAATAGCTTTGGCGTGGTTGATGGAACAGGGAGCGAGCTTGGGGGTAATAGCTGAATATGTAGAACCCGGTTTGTCCCCTCAATTGCAAGATTTGCTGAGAGAAGCGCTGAATAATTTGCGATCGGAAACTTTGCACGGTTACAGCATAGCCTGGGTGCTGCTATCTACTGAAGCTTACGTTCCGGGGCTTTCTTCCCTGGCTTCTCGCTTGCTCGATTTAACTGAAACTGATGCTCTGCTGTTAGGCAATGTTTATAAATTTGGCGAAAACGAAAACAACCGCAACATCGCTCCCGAATCGCCAGTTTCCAATCGATTAACTATTATCGGTCGATCGCGCATCGAAGGAACAAACCTCAGCGAATTGTTCAAACCCTTCGGTGGCGGAGGTCACGCCCGCGCCGCTTCCCTCGCCACCCGCGATGTTGACCCCCTGCTGACTTTAAATCAGTTAGCTGACGAACTCAAAACTCAAATTCCCCACCCTCCGACAGCGCGCGAGTTAATGTCGTCTCCAGTGCGGAGTATTCGCCCGGAAACTTCGGTGGGGGAAGCTCACCGTATCCTCCTACGTTACGGACATTCGGGGCTTTCTGTGGTCGATGCGGACGATCGACTCGCCGGCATTATCTCGCGCCGCGACATTGACATTGCGCTGCACCACGGTTTCAGCCACGCCCCCGTCAAGGGTTACATGAGTCCGCAGCTAAAAACGATCGCCCCAGATACCTTGCTGCCGGAAATTGAATCTTTAATGGTGACATACGATATCGGGCGCTTGCCAGTATTGGAAAACGGTCAACTTGTAGGAATTGTGACTCGCACTGACGTGTTGCGGGAATTGCACCAGCAAAAAGCGCGAGACAGGGGAAGCAATGCAGAATTGTCTTATTGTGTCATGCCCGAATCGGTTGAGCAGTTGTTGCGATCGCGCATAAGTGCCGAATTGTGGCAATTATTGTCGATCGCGGCCAATATTGCCCAAAACCGCGGCTGGCAACTTTATATTGTGGGTGGAGCAGTCCGGGATTTACTCTTAGCCACGGATGATACACTGGCGCTAACAGATATCGATTTGGTTGTGGATGGAAAGTGCGGTTCCGACGACTCCGGTGCTGGTGTCGAGTTAGCTTCATCGCTGCAAAAACTATACCCAGACTCGCGTTTGGACGTTCACGGTCAATTTCAAACCGCCGCGCTTTTGTGGCACAAAGACTCTGCTTTCGGCTCGCTGTGGGTGGATATCGCTACGGCTCGCACTGAATTTTACCCTTATCCGGCTGCAAATCCTGAAGTTGAAGCGAGTTCAATTCGCCAAGATTTGTACCGCAGGGATTTTACAATTAATGCGCTGGCTGTGCGGTTGGGTGTTCCTCGCAGCGGCGAATTATTAGATTTTTTTTGCGGTTTGCTGGACTTGGAAGCGAAACAAATTCGAGTTTTGCACCCCAATAGTTTTATCGAAGATCCGACGCGAATTTATCGCGCTGTGCGGTTTGCGGTGCGGTTGGGATTTGAAATTGAGCCGCAGACGGAAGGATACATCCGCAACGCTTTGGCCAGCGGGATTTATTACCGAATTCAGGGGGAAAACGGTCGAGCTCCAGCTTTGGAAACTCGGCTCAAAAGCGAATTGAAATACATTTTGCAAGCTCCTTACTGGAAAGTTGCTTTGCAAATGCTGGGAGATTTGCAGGCTTTGCGCTGCATTCATCCTACTTTGGAGTTGGATCGGGAGTTGTGGCGGCAACTGCGTTTGCTCGATCGGTGTTTGAATGGAAGAAGGAAGAAGGAAGAAGGAAGAAGGAAGAAGGAAGAAGGAAGAGACAAGAAGGAAGAAGGAAAAGACAATTCCCAATTCCCAATTCCCAATTCCCAATCCCCAATTCCCAATTCCCCATTCCCCATTATCAATATTCCCGATTGGCAGATGCGGCTGGAAGTTTTGATAGCTTATTTAGCACCGGAATATCGTGGCAAGGTGGCTGCAAATCTTCAGTTACCTGCTGACAGTATTAAGCGGCTGCAACTTTTGGAAGCCGGAAAGAACGACTTAGCAGAGGGTTTGCCTAAGTGCGAGTTGCCGAGTCAATTGGTTCTGCTGTTGAGGAATTATGAGTTGCCGGTGTTAATTGCGATCGCCCTACAAAGTCCGCGAAGTGCACGCCGCCAAATCTGGGAATATCTCACCAAGTGGGCGAATATTGAGCCGCCTTTGAATGGCAACGATTTGAAGGCTTTGGGTTATAAGCCGGGGCCTGGATTTAAACGAATGTTGGATGATTTGTTGGCGGCGAAGTTGGATGGCGATTTGGGCGATCGGGCTGCTGCTATCTCTTTCTTAGCACAACGTTATCCTCAAACTTAGTAAGGTGCGTCAGCAGCGCATTATTTTTTCTCTGCTTGATTAGCTAATTGCTGACGCACTCTACTAAATTTTAAGTTTTCAATTCCAAACAGGCTAACCAGGCGATCGCACATTATTGATATTTCGAGAATTAAGGTGAAAAAACAGCGCGCTCCTGCTTTAATCGCAATTGTCCTTTACAAAAGTTTTGTTGCTTCCCTCTTGACAGTAACTTCGATTGCTTTGCTTTTGGCATTAAAAAATCATCAAGTCTTAGAACAATTTTCGCAATCTTATTTGTTAGAAAGCAAACTAAAAATTATTGAATTCATCTTAGACAAAGTTCTAATTCTCAAGCCTAAAAACTTACTGCTTAGCGGACTTGCCGCAGCACTTTATGCAGTCTTAACTGCTGTTGAGGCCGTTGGTTTGTGGTACGAAAAAGACTGGGCAACAATCTTAGTGTTAGTGCTGGTAAGCATCAGTATACCCCCTGAAATATATGAATTAGTTCACGGGGTCACGGTACTTAAGTTAGCGGTATTTATCACAAATCTAGCTATTTTATGGTATTTGCTCCACCATTAGCCGAAGCATGGTAAAGGAGCTTAAAGTTTTGATTATTCAGAGGAAACTCACTTGATTTTATGAATGTCAGCATTTTCCATTTTAATTTCATAAAACGGCTGATCAGTCAAATAAAAACCTCAATCTTTACAAAAATTTGTTGATTGTAAAGATTCGATAAAGCTACGAGGGGTTATACCCCCTATGAGTTACAGTGAGATATATATAGATGCACCCTGATGGCTTTCCCGTTCCACAAGAGCGGGATTTTTATTGGCAAAATATTGTATTAAGTTTTAATACACCTGCTAGAGATAGAATTGGTGGAAAATTTCAATAAAACGATCGCCAGATGCAAAAATAGCACAGCTAAAGCAAAAACGATGGTTCGGAGCGATCGAACATCAGCGCTAACTCTGCGAAATAACCCAAAGGCAGTAGCATAGTTTGGGAAACGGCATCAATGGAAGATCAACTTAGCGTTCACAACAGCGCTGCAACAGGGGAAAGACACCATAATTAATAGTTGATTGTGCTCTAATTTTTGAAGTTTTATGGATTAAGAAGATTTTACTCATGATGTTAGGTCAATTTTCTGGAATCCCCAACTGGATGATGCTTAGTTTCACAAACTTTTAAGTTTTTTTACTGAATCTTGTCTCCGATAATCAACCCTCTTTGTCACTTTAGCAGTGTATTGGCCAGTTGGGCGTCACGAATGTGAGTTATAAAACAATTAAAAACCCGATTTCTTCTTGAAGAAATCGGGTTGTTGAAATCGATGGTGAAGCGCGATTTTCTGTCTAAACTATTCGGAAAATAAAAGGGTAGCGGTAAGGTTGGTTAGGATTTTGCAAAACCTGGAGGATAGCCATTATTGTCAGTCCCCAATGCAGCAGATAACCTAGGGGCACTAGGATAAAGCCAGCAAGACCGAAAGTGACGACAGTTAACACCACAATCACGGTGCTGTACACCCATACATTAAGGTGAAAATTGATTGCTTCTGTGGCATTTTCTTTGACAACGGGGTCATCTGATACTAACAATACAGCGATCGGCGCTCCGATCGAGAACAGTAACGTGCTGAAAAAAATCGCCCCGTGGCACACCAGTGATAGCAGTTTCCGCTTGTCGGAGTCGTACATATTACTTTTCCTTGACTTTATTGATAATTAAACCTTTAATAGCAACTGTAGCACAGGCTATAATGGCGATCGGGTGATGATTCCCCTACCTAATTTGTGATGACAACAGAACTCGAAACTGAACTGCTAACTGCTGTTGAGCGCCGGCGCAACTTTGCTATTATCTCGCACCCCGACGCGGGTAAAACTACTTTGACAGAAAAGCTGCTGCTGTACGGAGGTGCAATTCACGAAGCAGGTTCTGTGAAAGCGCGGCGGGCTCAGCGACACGCTACGTCTGACTGGATGGCGATGGAACAGCAGCGGGGAATTTCTATTACTTCTACTGTTTTGCAGTTTGAGTATAAAAAATATCACATTAATCTGCTCGATACTCCAGGACACCAAGATTTTAGCGAAGATACTTATCGAACTCTGGCGGCGGCTGACAATGCAGTGATGCTTGAGGATGCTGCTAAGGGTTTGGAACCGCAAACTCGGAAGTTATTTGAAGTTTGTAAGCTGCGAAGTTTGCCTATTTTTACTTTCTTTAATAAACTCGATCGCCCTAGCAGAGAACCTTTGGATTTGTTGGACGAAATTGAGAAGGAATTGGGGTTGCAGACTTATCCGGTAAATTGGCCCATAGGTACGGGCGATCGCTTTAAAGGTGTTTTCGATCGCAGGGCGCGCAAAATTCACTTATTCGAGCGGGCTAAACACGGTTCTCGCGCTGCTGTTGATACCGTCATTGAATTGGGCGATCCGCGCATTGAAGATTTGTTGGAACAAGACCTTTACTATCAGCTCAAAGAAGAGTTAGAACTGCTTGATGAGTTGGGAACTGAACTCGATTTAGACTTGGTTCGGGCTGGAAAAATGACGCCAGTTTTCTTTGGCAGCGCGATGAGCAATTTTGGGGTCGAACTGTTTTTAGATGCGTTTTTAGATTACGCTATGAAGCCGATCGCCCGCAAGAGCAGCGCCGGAGACTTGCCCCCAACTTATGAAGATTTTACGGGGTTTGTGTTTAAATTGCAAGCGAACATGGACCCAAGACACCGCGATCGCGTGGCGTTTATTCGGGTTTGTACGGGCAAGTTTGAAAAGGACATGAACGTGACTCACGCTCGCAGTGGTAAAACGGTGCGTTTGTCAAGACCTCAAAAGTTATTTGCTCAGGATCGCGAGTCGATCGAGGTTGCGTATCCGGGCGATGTGATCGGTTTGAACAATCCGGGGGTATTTGCGATCGGGGATACTATTTACACCGGCCAAAAACTGGAATATGAAGGGATTCCCTGTTTTTCTCCTGAACTTTTTGCTTTTTTGAGAAATCCCAATCCTTCTAAGTTTAAGCAGTTCCGCAAAGGCGTTTCGGAGTTGCAGGAAGAAGGCGCAGTGCAAATTATGTACTCGGTTGATGAGTCGAAACGCGAGCCAATTTTGGCGGCTGTCGGACAGTTGCAATTTGAAGTTGTGCAGTTCAGAATGCAGTCGGAATATAATGTGGAAACGACGATCGATATGTTGCCTTACAGTGTAGCTCGTTGGGTTGACGGCGGTTGGGATGCGCTGGAAAAAGTTGGGCGGCTGTTTAATACGGTGACGGTGAAAGATACTTGGGGAAGGCCGGTTTTGCTGTTTAGAAATGAGTGGAATTGCCGCCAGGTGGAAGGGGAACATCCTGTGTTGAAGTTAAATGCGATCGCCCCTGTGGTTTCTGGTTTGGCTGTTAGCGAGGAGTGAGATTACCGCAGGTAAAGGACACAACAGTGTTGTGTCCCTACAAATGATATTTATTCGGCTTAAATACGCCGGATATAAGAAGTTACAATCACGGATCTAACAGTTTTTCTAAGATGGTGTAAATGTCTTTTTTGTCACCATCTTTACGTCTCCCTAGTCCCACGACAACAACTAGAACTCGATCTTGTTCGACTTGATAAACTATACGATAGCGCTGTCCAACAGCTCGGATGCTGCGAAATCCTGATAGGTTATCTACAAGGGCTTTGCCTTGCTTTTGTGGTTCAACTTTTAGTTGATCAATGCGATCGCGCAATTTTTCCTATTCTCGTCGATCTTTGACTGCCTCCAACATTTCCAGTGCCAGTGGCGTAAGCTGGATCTCATATTCGCTCGCATTTTCTTCGTGATTTATAGTCCCAATTTTGCTTTGGCATTTTCCCAGGAAATAGTTTCGCCTTGGCGTGCTTGGGTGATGCTTTGACGCAATTTGGTAACGAATTCTGTATCGGTGAGAATATCTAAGGTTTCTAACAGTTCAGTCAAATGCGTGTAGCTCATTGCAGCCATAACGGGAACGCCATCTTGAGTGATGATGATAGGCTCATTGATAAGTTCTTGGGGTAGGTTTGGAAGCTGCTGCTGTGCTTGGGCAATGGTGAGTCGTTTGGACATGGTTGTACTAAAGCAACATTACTTTTAATTTAGCATTTCGGCCCAACTAACTGGTTACCAGCCGCTGACGCTGGTAACGAGTAAATCCAAAATCTAAGATCCAAAATCTAAAATCCAAAATGGATTGACGGCGGCCCCCATCTGCGGCTACGCTTTGAAGTGAGAGGTTGCTTGCTTGTAGAGGAGGCAGCCCGCGTCACCCAAAAATCTAGTTGCACTGCCCAAAGCTGCGCTAACAGCAATGGACAGCTAACCGCCAAACTGGGTATAGCAGTCTGGAGGCTAACCGAGTATCTTAACATCCTCTGTAGCCGCCCTGCTATGTGTTGAAATGCGGGGCGGCTGGGTTTTTGGGTTTTTCTAGAAAACCCAAAACCAGGAGAACATATTATGTCACAGGAATTCGTGCCTGACGACAACAAATTCGATCGCCCAAATGACGACTCAGCAGCAGTATGCGAACAGGAAGTGGTGCTGTTAACGGTTGTCGGTTCGCCCAAGGGTGTCAGGGAAACCATACTCACTTTGTACCGACTGGGATTTGCAGAAGTGGGCGATTGGAGTCCCGTACAGCGTGCCGCTAATCCGAAGCAGGTGATGAGCGTGCTGATCCGTCGGAAGCGGGCTGATGGTACATCGCCGAGAAAATCTGGGCGGTAAGCTGCAAGGTTAAATAGCTAAATTCGAGGGCGGGCCTTTAACGCTCAGCCCTGATCCCGGCAGGGGTTGAAACCCCTGCCTCAAAGCTAAAGTCTTCGCTATGAGGACTGAAGAATTCATTAGTCCTCATAGCGAGGACTTTTGCTAAAAGCCCCGTGGAATTCATTCCCTGGCGGCCTTTCGGTTTAAGTTAACTGGACACGTCCTCCTTTTTAATGCCGCGTCTTTACTCCTTGCGATCGAGGTAACTGCTGACAGTATCGTCACCCAAAATATTGAGAAATTCTTGCAGCACATCGCGGCCACTGCGAACAGAATCGCGATTAGGAGCAATGGCTAAAGAGCGATTAAACATTTCCAGCGCCTCTTGCCAATTCTTGAGTGATTCCTGTGTCTCAGATAATTTTTCTTGCAAATCACCCAGACATCGCAGCGCATTTCCTTTGTTGGTGAGAGCAGCGATATAATCCGGTGCAATAAGTAAAACAGAATTCAAGGCAGCGAGCGCCTCAAAGCAAGACTGTTTTGCCACCTCAAATTCACTTAGCTGTGCTTGCACTTCACCCAGGCTTAACAGCGCCTTCCCTTTGTTGTTGAGAACACCGAGATCATCCGGTGCAATAAGTAAAACAGAATTCAAGGGAGCGATTGCTTCAAAGTAAGACTGTTTTGCCGCCTCAAATTCACTTAGCTTTGCTTGCAATTCACCCAGACTTCGCAGCGCATTCCCTTTGTTGTGGAGAGCAGCGATATCATCCGGTGCAATAAGTAAAGCAGAATTACAGGCAGCGAGCGCTTCAAAGTAAGACTGTTTTGCGGCCTCAAATTCACTAAGCTCTGCTTGCAATTTACCCAGACGTAGTAGCGCAATCCCTTTGCTGTTGAGAGCACAGATAAAATCCGGTGCAATAAGTAAAGCAGAATTACAGGCTGCGAGCGCCTCAAAGTAAGACTGTTTTGCTGCCTCAAATTCACTAAGCTCTGCTTGCAATTTACCCAGACGTAGTAGCGCAATCCCTTTGCTGGCGAGAGCATTGATAAAATCCGGTGCAATAAGTAAACCAGAATTATAGGCAGCGAGCGCCTCAAAGTAAGACTGTTTTGCTGCCTCAAATTCACTTAGCTTTGCTTGCAATTTACCCAGACTTTGCAGCGCATTCCCTTTGTTGTTGAGAGCATTGATATCATCCGGTGCAATAAGTAAAGCAGAATTATAGGCTGCAACTGCCTCTAAATATTCTTGTTTTGCCTCTACATATCGAGCAAACTGAGCATAGTAATCTCCCTCCGATCGCGAAACTCTACCAAGCCAATAATCACTTTTAATCCACAACTCATCTCTAACTTCCAGTAGCGACTTGCATTCCCCATAGCGACTTTTTTCCAAAGCTCCATCAAACACCTCTTTCCATTCTTCTACACCCCGCTGCCAATCCAAGCGATTAGCATGAAAAATTGCCTCCGCCACATTCCCCACTTCTCGGTAATGCCGCTCTAAAATTTCATGAGCTTTGCGAGTTTTCGGATCGTCCCGCTCGGCATCCAAACGCCGCAATAAATCGTGAATCCGATACCAGTTATCCCCCCGCTTCTGCGATTTCCACACAAAGGAAAAACCCGTCAACATCTCAAAATTTGCACTGCTTGCATGGAAGTGGCAACCAGACCCCAATTTTACGTACAAATCCTCATCAAAAGCGCGACCAGCACTCAGCGAATGCACGGCCGATCGCACTTCGCGATCGACATAACTCAGCAACCGATCTGTTAATTCCGCAGTCTTGTTTTCCAACTTCGGAATCCGCGCAAAATCCGACGACATCAACTCAATTCCCCGCCTTCTTTCTGCCAGCACCGCATCCGCGCACAAACCCAAATAAAACGGATGTACCTGCAAATTATCCCAAGGATCGTCGGGATTGAGGCTGGCATATTTAATTACAGCATCTGCCAAATCTGCCTTGTCAATCTTCACTTTGTGCAAGTAATCCCTCGCATCATCCGGCGATAAATGCCACACCAATTGTGCATCTATATAATCTGCGGGAATCGGAAACCTTGACGCATTCGGCCACCGCAATTGCGTCACCGGACACTCTCGCCCCGCCACAACAACTACAATCCCCAATTTGTAATCCAAGGCCCTCAACAACCGCCGAAACCACTCATCTTGATACCAAAAAGTTGCGCCTTGAGAATTGCGTTTTTCATCCCACATTTTCTCGTGAGTATCGAACAGCATCACGAGGCGATCGGGTTTATTTTTGCCCGCCATTGTCGCATTCAAATCCCCAGCAAACAATTTCGGCAAATAGTCGGTTAACTCAGTATCAATATCTAGACGGCGAATTTCCTCCGCCTTTTCATCGCTGACGCCCAAGCGATTTTGAATTAATTTCATCGCCCGCTTAATCCCGCCCAATTTATCTATCCCTTTGAGCACGGCTACAGCTTGCGCCACCACCGGAAAATCTACAAAAGTTTCAATTATAGGTACCACCAATTCCGCCACCTCATCGGGGAAAAGTTGGTTGAGAGTTGCCTGTGATTCGCCTTTGTTCAGCAAATACCAAAAGCAAGCAAAGTCATAATTTGGAAATTTAAATTTATATTTCTTAGTGGCTGCTGCCAGATTTCGGCGCAGCATCAGCAAGCCGTAAAATCTATCTTGCGGTTTATCTTCTTTAATCGGTATCAATCCGAAATCGTGTCTGACTGCGGGTATGGGAGTGTAGATTTTAGGTTCAGCATAGCGGACAAAATCAGCAACTTGGGCGGCTTGTGATTCTGGGATGTCGTGCAATTGTTTCCACACCTGCGGCGAAAATCTTTTGCAGCAGTGAAACTGCAAGTGTTGTAGCAGCAAAGACTTGCCGTTGCCTCCATCACCGTAAAAATACATAATTTGTTGGCGCGCGGGGTCTTCGTTTAAATAAAAGGCAAATCGGCGGGTAAATTCGTATCTGTCGGTAAAAAGTTCCAGTTTGCGATCGCCGCTAATAGATTCGCTTTCAAAATCTTCGTCGTCAATTGGCATAAATGTAGGGGTGAGGTGTTAATTTAATTATAAGCAAAAATTTGATGGAATCGGCGATTGAAACCCGGCGATTGAAATCGCTTCTACACAAACAAAGTCCGCCTTCGCCGACTAAAAGAGCAAGGAAGTATTTAACCACAAATTGACATAATTCTTCAGTCCTCTTTTAGAGGACTTTAGCTTTGAGGCAGGGGTTTAAACCCCTGCCGGATCGTGGCGATCGTGCAATATCTCAGAAACAAATAATTTTAGTGAAATTACTTAAGTACCTTGCGGCAAAAGTTGCAACTAATGACAGCAAAATAGAGCTGTGTTAGAACAGTTATCGATCGACCACCCAAGCTATCTTAGAAAGGACGCTAGCGAAAGCACAGTCATGGCACCTCCCACTAATTCAAATCCGGCGGATTCATCTGCAAAACAGTCTCTAGAGGCTGGGCTAGCAGCTTTGAAACAGCAGGATTACCCCACCGCGATCGCCCTTTTAGAATCCGTTACCCAAACCGCCGCCAATCAGTCGTCGGGAATCCGCGCGCAGATGGGGTTAGTGGCTGCGTACAAAGCAACCGGTAATGTGAAAAAGGCGATCGCCCTGTGCTCTTCCCTCGCCAAAAGTCCCAACTCTCAAGTCAAAACTTGGGCCGATCGCACTTTAAAAGAATTAACCCCCCCTCCCCCCCCAAAACCACCGGCAAATAAACCAAAATCCGCAGAAACTCCCCCCGAAACAGGCTTTGTCGCCTTTGATGCAGGCACTAAATCGCCGAAAAAAACGATTGGGGGCGATGGCTTACGCCCCGCTTCGCTACGACCTACCGCAGATAAAAAAACAGGATTTTTACCTTTAGAGCCTGTTGTAGAGCCGGTAAAGGCCAAATCGAAACCGATTTCCCCGCCACCTCCACCCCCCACAGATCAGACTTCTGAACCAGAAAACTCGACAGAAACTGCACCCGATACAGAAATTAGTGGCGAAAATAGTTCCGGTTCCCCAACAGATATCCCCGGAGTCGCCAGCCCAGATACTTACCAACTAACTTGGCGCGACACCGGGCGCGCGAAAAGCCCGCGCCCGCTCAAACGGCTGAAGTTGCTGGAGTTTCGGCTGCAAGCCGTTGCAAGTGCGATCGCCCTATTTTTCCTAGCCCGGTTTATCCTGCAATTCCTGCTGACAAACACTAATTCTCTGTTGGTTCAGCTTTACATATTCACTAGACTGCCTATTTTCGCGCCGATTCAGCTTTTTTACCGCGATCCAACTCCGTTTGTTCAGATGGTTTTTGGATTGCTTTTGGCCTCCTCTCCGTGGCTGATAGACGCGCTGCTGAAACTGTTTTGCGGCATCGAAACCCTGCGCGGGTCGGTTTTATCGAAGCACAGCAAGGAAGCTAGTCGGGTACTGCGAAGCTTTTGTACGAAGCAAAATATGCCGGTGCCGGTACTCAAACTCTTGCCGCTGAATGTTCCTGTAGCTTTCAGTTACGGCTGTTTGCCCCGTTTTGCTCGGATTGCTGTGAGTCGGGGGCTGTTGGAACAATTGACGGATGATGAAATTGCCACTATTTTCGCGCGGGAGTTGGGCCATATTTCTCACTGGGATTTTGCGCCGATGTCGCTGGCGCTGCTGGTGATTCAGATTCCGTACCTGATTTATTGGCAGGTGGCGCATTGGCAAGAGCGGTTGTGTGATTTAATGACGATCGAGTTTTTGCGTTCTGCTGTTAAATTTGTGGCCGCTGCAATTTCTGCTACCTGTTACGGCATTTATAAGTTGTTGCGCTGGCCGATGTTGTGGCTGTCGCGCCGCAGAGTGTATTTTAGCGATCACACTGCTGCGGAAATTACGGGTAATCCTAACGGTTTGACGCGGGCACTGGGTAAAATTGTGATCGGCATTGCTGATAATATCGAACAGCAAAAACAAACTAGCTTTTTCCTCGAAAGTTTCGATCTATTGTTACCCGTAGGTGTTGGACAAGCTGTAACCCTTGGTTCTGCTGCATTACACGCGCCGCTAGAACAGATTTTGCTGTGGGATGTCAGCAATCGGGAGCGCAATTGGTTGACGGTTAACCGCGCGCATCCTTTGCTGGGAGAGCGTTTGAAGCTTTTGGCTCTTTATGCTCAATTCTGGCAACTGGAGACAGAGTTAGATTTGGCAAACGCGGGAGTGCCAGAACAACCCAGGAAAGGAAAATTGTCTCCGTTTAAGTCAATAGTCGAATTTAAAGACTCAAAACTATTTTTACAGGGTGCGCCGTTTTTTGGAATTC
This sequence comes from Microcoleus sp. Pol12B5, assembly GCF_036701335.1. NCBI lineage: Bacteria > Bacillati > Cyanobacteriota > Cyanophyceae > Oscillatoriales > Microcoleaceae > Microcoleus > Microcoleus sp. Pol12B5. Next base: position 19,597 of record NZ_JAUBQQ010000001.1, read on the forward strand.
CGATGAGTTTGGCGATAGTCGGGTTGCTTTGGCTGATTGGCGGGATTTTTTCGAGGACGAGTATTTGGCAGTTGGATTGGCTTTGGGGCGATCGATCGATTCTTTGGGGCTGTTTGCCGATCGGATTTTCTATCGGTACTTTGATGCGGATCAATTATTTCTTCCCGGATATTATCCCGCGAGAAACCGCTTCGCCGAGTTTGCCGGAAATTTTGTCAAATCCCGATAGTTTGCCGCTGGATGCTGAACCGGTGCGGCTGGAAGGTGAACTTTTGGGTCGATCGGGTATGAGTAATTGGCTGGGACAAGATTTGATTTTGCAAACGGCGACGGGTTTGGTGAGGTTGCACTATGTTTCGAGGTTTGGCTACATTGGCTCTTTGTGGCCATTTTTGTTCAAAGAGACTACTCGCCCTAGCGATTTGATCGGAACATCTGTTGTGGCGACTGGTTGGCTGCGCCGGGGTGCTACTGTGGCGATCGACCTTGAAAGTCTCCGCAGTCAAGGAGGGAGAGTCAGTGACAGCGGACATCCGATTTGGTCTGCGATTTTGGCTTTTGCTGCTGCTATTTGGGGCGCATACATTATTATTCAGGGCCCAAGGTGAGACGATTTTAGATTTTAGATTTTGGATTTTAGATTGAAGAATGGGAAATGACTTACTGCATAAGGGTTTCGAGGTTGCCTACAATTGCATTTTTTACAGGTATGAGGAATAGTTATCAGATTGCCGCACTCGATCGCGCACAACGCGCAGCCCCAGATGAGTTTTGAGTTAAACAGCGGATGGGCGATGTTCTCCGTGCTGGTGGCGCAGCCTACTCTTCATTGGTGTCAACTTAAGCCTGAAACCATGTCAAAATCAGGGTTGTAGCCGAGTCTAGATCCCCCTAAATCCCTTAAGAAGGGGGACTTTGAGAAGACTCTTGTCCCCCCCTTCTTAAGGGGGGCTAGGGGCGATCTAGGGTTAATAGTCAAACAGCAGTCCGTGACAGGGTTTGACGTTAAGTTTTCCCGAAAGCCTACAGTCTTGTTCCTTCTTCCTTCGTAAAGAAAAGTTGCTTTTTTGCCAGCCCTCTGTTACATTAGTTTACAGGAATTGGATTGAACCAAACAGCGCGATAACTTTAGTTGGCTAAAATCCCATAAGGCATTGCGTAAAAATTGTCAACACCCCAACACAGCAAGTACAGCCAGCCGCTTGTCGGCTGTTTTTTTTTCTACCGCTATTTTTGCTGTGCGGGATGAATTCTCAAAAGTGATTGAGATGTGGTTTCCGTTAAATTCAGACTGAAATCTTCCTAAATAACTAGCTCTGTTACCAAGGCTGTGATACCTTTAAAGAATGCTCGGACTCTGCCGGGCCTGATTTAAGGGATACCGGGTAAATGAGTAGTTCTCAGCATTAGGAGCGAGATTAGGATCGAGGTAAGATTACTGGCTGAAAAAATGTTAGCCATTTTATCCATCACTGTATTAAACTGAATACTGGCATTCCGATCGCTTGCAATTGACATCCTTGGACATAAATTTCTAGACGGCGCTGGCTATAAACATTCTGAATCAAAACCGGAAGCAAGTAATACAGAATAGCCAATAGCCTAAACATTTGAGTGATGACTAAAAGTTTACACAACAACCTGAGATTTAAAAGCTCTCTGCATCGGCGGTTAAGTTCCGGCCTTATCAGAGTAAATCATCTTTTGGTTCTAAAAGGTGGGGGGATCTGTCAAGGTTGGTGGGAGGAATGCGCCAATTCTCGGGTTATGTGGTGTTTGCCTGAAGTACATATTCAGTTGACTTCAGGTAATTCTGTTCGAGCAAATTAATTAAAACCCAAGTCGGGAGGAAATTTTCATGTCTATTCGTCTTTATGTTGGCAATCTACCGAAGGAACTCGATCGCCTAGAATTGCAAGAAGTTTTTGCACCGGAGGGTGAATCTGTTACCACCAAGGTAATTACCGATCGCAAAACTGGAAAATGCAGAGGATTCGGTTTTGTGACTGTGCTAACCGACGAACAAGCCGACCAAGTTATTGAGAAATACAACGGCTTGATGTTCAAAGAAAACCCGCTGAAAATAGAGAAGGCATTGCCGCGCTCTAAGGGTAAATCTGAGAAGGGCGAAGACGATCAGCAGTCGTCGCCGCAGTCACCGCAGTTGGTGTCGGCGTCGGCGTCTATGCCTATGCCTGTGCCTGCGCCGCAGCAACAGCAGCGCTCGTCGGCTCCTCCTAGCCAAGGTGGAGGCGGTTCCAGCAAAAGCAATCGCCGTCGGGGTGACAACAACAAGTCTCGCCGCAATCAGTCAGCAACAACGGTGTCGAGCGCTGATTCGGGCTCGGTGCAGCCAGATCCGCGCTGGGCGAGTGCTCTGGAAGAACTCAAGCAAAGATTGGTGGAAGCTCAGACTACTAATTAGTCGAAAATGGCGGCTAATTGCTGCTGCCTCTCGACTGTGGTTGACTGAATGTATCTGGAAGTGCGATCGAGAATGGGTCAAAAAACCCTGTTCTCGATCGCACTCTTTTATGGTAAAAAACCTCTAATATCTAGCAGTGCAGTAAAATAAGTGCGATCGGGCAAGTAATGAAAACTCAAGTCTTCACTAACAACGAGTTGGATTTTGGTCGATCGACCAGACACGATGTCATAATCGTGAGAATGGTTGGCAAAAAAACCCGGTTTCTCTGAAAATATAGGGTTGAGCAGCGAGACATCTAGAAAGAAACCAGGTTTTTAGCCCGTCTAAACAAGTCCTCTTTATTCAATAGGCCCGAATTCGATTGTCTCAATAAACTCAAAAATCTTGTTCATAATTCCCTCAACTTCAGACTCCAGGGAACCCAATTCATCCCCCTCCTGATAAATGCGCTGACAGCTTACGGTGTAGCAAAAATCGTCAGCAATAAAAGCCATAAGTCCCCGGTAAGCATCCAGTCGAGTCAGAGAGCCATCGTTTTCTTGCACGCTGATAGTTGCACCCGCAGGCAAATCGACAACCACGAAATAAGCTTCTTCATCTTCTAAATATTCCGCGTGGAGTAACTTAGAATTGGCAACATTAGCAAGAATTGCCTGAGAAACAAAATTGTCGAGAAAAGACTTGAGATAACCTTCCTCGCCAACCGACTCGATTGTTTCTTCAACTTCACCAGCAACAGGGAAATAATCAATTTTCAGCAAGACGCCAAAGTCGTCAGAAAATGCGACACAGCTTTCTTGCTCATCAATTTTACCGCCTCGTTGATCATCAACTGGAATGGGAACGCTAAAATTGCCTTCAGGAGATACGTACCATGCCGCATCGAAATCAGAATCTTCGCCCTCTACTTCCGAGTAAGCAGCAGTTACATCCTCAATAATTTCTGCTGCTTCCTCATCTTCCACACCTAATGCTTGCTGGAATTCCTGAAGAAAAGCCTGGTGCTTCTGAGATATTTCGCCATCTGCGACAAACATTGCTGCGGTTATTGCAAAAGTATCCAAAACTAACTCATCTGGCATAGATTGCCAAGCAGTATTAAATAATGCTCCTAAACCATCTTGGGCCACAATACCGGCGAGTCTTTGAAACATTGCTGACATATCATCTTCCGAGTATTCAGCAAATATTTCTGATTTCCAAAGTATGCTTTCTAAGATATCCACATCCGTGTCAGGGGAATTTGCCTCTGCTGCCACAAATGCTACCGCTGCTACGGATTCTTCTAAAGTCAAGCTTGCTTCGGATTGGTCTTCTGAATTGAATATTTTATCAAACTTAGCCACAGGTTTTGCCCCGCTAGTGTTTAGTTTTGCTATTCATAGCAAATTTATGACATAAAAAGATAGTAGTCAATCGATTTTAGATTTTAGATTTTAGATTTTAGATTTTAGAATTGAAGCATTGACCCCACGGATAAATTCGGGGGTTCCTTTATCGGATACAGGTTTTTTATTTCTGGGTCCTGAGTCTGCTTTCGGAATGAATCCGGGGGCTTGTATCCTGGATGCTTTCGGTCAGGGATACTCTGCGCCCTGGACACGTCGCCGTGCCGTTTCCTTACAGATATCGCACCCGACACGGCGCTATGCCGTTTCCCTGGCGATATCGCCTATTACCAAGGACTACCAATTATTGTGAATCCGGCCCAAAACTTCGGGTGAGAGAAATTTGCATTTCCTACTTTTGTGGCTTGGTTAATGTCGATCGCGCCTTGAGTTCCCCGCAATTGACCGTCTTTTACTACAATTTGTTTGTGGATCATTGCCAGTTGAGCTTTTCTGAGGGCTTCAGCTTTAATGTTTTCCGATCGCAAATTGCCATAAAACTCGGTCATCAACGCCAAAGTGCCGATATCCTTAACTTTCCACAAACTCGCTAGCGCTGATTTGACACCGCTGCGGACGGCCAGTCCAGCAAATCCCATTTCTGCTGTATTGTCGCCGATCGCAGTTTGGCACGCACTCAGCACTAATAATTCTACTTGTCGGCGATCGTACCACTTCGCCGATCTAAATTCATCCAGCGCCAAAGAACGGTTCCACAAATGAATCTCAGCTTCCTTGCGTCCGTTTTGATTTTGCGGAAAGCTAGCGTGAGTAGCAAAGTGAACAATGTCAAATGCATGTTGCTGTCGCTGTTTGCTGAGATTGTTTAGGGTAAAGTTCTCGTTGAGAAAAGACCGTCCCCGCCACAAGGGCAATTCAGCAGTAGGATTGAGAAAACTTTCATTTCTGCTCGATCCCGCTTGATTTTTCCTGTCGCTTCTGGTACCGGCGATCACAGATAATTCGATCGGCACCGCAGGCAAAGGATCTTGATCGGTGTGTGGAAATTCGGAAGCACCCATCGCTAAAACTTGAGTGTTTTTCAAACTTTTATACTTTGTGTTACTCAGGCTGACACTGGGAATTGAGCCTACACTGTACTTTTCTACTAAAAACTGCTTGCCGTCGTGCAAACCTGCTAGCGGTAGTTGGCGCAAACCGGCATCAAAGGAAAACACTAGCGTATCTATATTTAATGCTTCTAAATTTGAACTAATCGGCGCAATTAACCACTGGTAAAGTTTCTCAGCTATTGGCAAATATTCTTCACTTTGCGAATCATTCGATTGACCCAAATAGCGATGGAATTCTGCCACTTTTCCCAGCAAAACTGCGCTACTGACCGGAATATTTTTGATAATCGGAGGGCCGTCTGGAACTACTAACACTAAAGATAATTCTTCGAGACGGACGATCGCGTAAACAATTACAGCTTGCTTCCCGGTTTCTTCCTTAATTGTTTTTAGAGTTTCTCTCACATATTGAAAATTAACTTGTTGATCCGTGAAATTTTCCCCATAATAATTTTCGTAGTCTTGTTCAAAGAGTTGGTCAATTAGAGCAACAGCATCGTTAGCATTGCCTTGGTCTAAAGTTTGTTCGACGAGCAACCTGCTAATTTGTGAGGGAAAGAGATTTGGGATATCTGCAGGTGGGGGATTTTCTGCGAGCGGAGGGGGAGTGGGAGTTTGTGCGGGAATTGGCGCTGGTGTGGGGGCAGGAGTTGGAGTTGGTGCTGGAGTTAATGCGGGCGCTGGAGTTGGTGCGGGTACTGGATTAACGGGAGGTGATTCTATTTGCGGCAGAGAGATTTGGGGAATATTTGCCAACCAATTAGTAGGGTTTTCAGCAGGTTGTTCTGGAGGAGGCGTCTCGGCAGGAGGGGGATTTAAGACTATATATCCGTCGGGTTGTTCGGTGGAAGAAGCGCCAAGCTGCGGCGGGTTTTCTGGAGGGTTTTCTGAAGCTGGGATAAAGGTAATATTGGGTGTTTCAACGGGCGGTATGTCGATCGATATTTGTCGATTATTTTCTAGTTGGAAGCCAACTCTGGTATTTCCAGTTTCAGGATTTTGCTCGAAAGAAGTTTCCGCACCCAATAAATCGCCAATTAAAAAAGCTAACTCCTGTTGGGGAGTTTGGCTTGGGCTGACAGCGGGCGCGGGTACGATCACACTTGCAGGCGTGGGCACGATCGCACTTGCAGGTGCTGGCTGAATCTGAGTTACAGGCTGGGTTAGAGAGGCAAGAGGGGCTGTGGGCGCGGGATTTGGCGCGTTTGAAGGTTCGGGGGCGATCGCAGGTTGAGCGCCGAGGGAGGAGGTGATTTGGGAAACAGAGGGAAGGGTAGGTGTAGAAGCTATGCGGGCAGCAGCGTTTGGGGTTGTGGGCGTTGAGGGCTGTGTAGGGCGCGCGCGGGGTGGCAGTACGAATGAATCGGGCAATTCAGGTAGTTGGAAGTCAATGGGAAAACCAGGTATCGGATCGGGTGTTGCCGAAGGTGCGATCGAAGTTTGGGGAATTGGGGCAAGTGGGATAAATATTTGGGGAATTGGGAAAGGTGCGATCGAGCTTTCCGGCGTTGGGGCAGGTGCGATCGAGCTTTCGGGTGTTGCCGAAGGTGCAAGGGGTAAACGCGGTGCGGGTTGCGGTGAGGGCGTGCCTGCGGGCGCTGGAGTCGCTGTGGGGGAAGGCGTTGGAGTATCTGCTGCTGTCGGTGCGGGCGATGGAGTATCTGCTGCTGTCGGTGCAGGTGTGGGAGTAGCTGCTGGTGTGGGTGCAGGCGTTGGAGTAGGTGCGGCTGTGGGTGCGGGCGTTGGAGTAGCTGCTGCTGTGGGTGCGGGCGTGGGAGTAGCTGCGGGCGTTGGAGTAGCTGCTGGTGTGGGTGCAACTATTGGTGGCGGTACGGAGATAATTTGAATGCGATCGACATCCTGTTTGTGAGTATAAAGATATTCGCGATCGGGCAAAATTGTTTGAATAGGATTAGAATTTCCCCTAGTAATTGCACCCGCCGTTCCATTTGTGGCAGAATCACCGACAATAAACGGCGTTAATCCTGCGCCTCCGTGGCGGATAATTATAGTACCGCCGCTGCTATCTCCAGGATTTCCAGCGGTAGAAATGCTAGCATTGATGCCGTTGCTGTCTGTGAACGAATTGAGCGATCGAAAAAACCTTCCCATCCGAATCTCGACATTGCCTCCCGTACCCTTGCCGAGACTACTTTGAGCGTTAATTAGACTCGCAGTAATATCGCCCGCAGCACTGCGGTTATAAGCCGTGACATTCCCTGCATTCCCCTGCGCCGAAGAGTCAACTTTACCAACAGTAATACTTCCGGTAGCGTCGAGCAAGATACTGCCACCATTACCAGCAGACGAGGTATTGATATCGCCCGTAGCAATATTAGTTCCAGCGCTCAAAGCGATATTACCGCCATTGTTAGGAGAAGTCGCAGCGAGATCACCTGTGGTGATTTCTCCGTTCTCACTAAACAAAGAAATTCCGGCGGGTGAGGTGATATTTTTGGCTATAATATTATTCGTAGTAATAATGTTAATTGCAGCGGAACTTTCGGGGACATCATCTTGAATATTGACGCTGTTGAGGGGAGTAACACTGCCAACAGCCTCGCCAAAATCAACACTTCCGGCATCGGGTTGAACAGTCAGACTGTAATGCCCGTCAACTGTAGACTTAAAAGTAATATCGCCAGTCTCTAAAATTTTGACCGAGAGGTCGTTACCTAATGTTACCGGAGCGTTAAAAGTAATGTTATTGCGGTTAGTTTCGATCTTGCCCTTGGCAGTAATAGAATCATTTGCCTGGACATCAATATTGCCACCAGTAACAGTAATACTGGGAGCGAAAGTGCGGGAATTAATATCAGATGTCGAAACTGTTCCGCCAGCATTTATGGTGACTCCTCCGCCCTTACCATTTGCTGCGGCGGTAATAATTGGGCCGGCAGTTGTGTCGATATTACCGCCGCTTTGAATGCGAAGATTGCCACTGTTGGCGTTGAACCCGCTTAACAATACAGCCGAGTTCCCAATTCCGGCTGTAGTGATATTGTTTGTGGCTTCTAGGGAAATATTGCCGCCGTTGTTGCCACCCATTGCATTGATGATTCCGGCGGTAGTATCTATAGAACCGCCACTTTTAAACGTGATTGATCCGCCGTCTTGATTGCCGATCGCCCGGATGTCGCTGGTAGTAATATTTCCCCCAGCATTTAGATTAACATTGCCCCCTGTGTTAGTTTTAAGATCCGGAGATGAACCGTCATAACTTGTCAATAGCTGAGCTGTAGTGATATTTCCGTTGCTGTTAGTAAAGTTAAGATTTCCACCCTGTATTCCCGATACTAAAACATCGCCTATATTAATGTCACCGTTGGTAGTAGATAAAGTAACATTGCTACCGTTGCCCTTACTAGAAGTACCCGCGATCGCGGTTCCTGTTGTCGGTGTTGTGATGCCGGTGCTGGCTTGAATGGTAATATTTCCAGCAGCGCGATCGCCCGTAGTATCGATCGCGCCGATATTAATTGTACCCCCACTTCTAAGGGCGATCGAGCCGCCGCTTTGAATTGCCCTGACATTGAAATTGCCAGTCGTAATATTATCGCGATCTGCTATTAAAGTTATTGACCCACCATTTTCAGGGGCAAAACTTACAATAAACGGCCCACCATAATCCATATCACCATAAGACAAAGTCAAATCACCATAAGACGAAGTATTTTGGTAGAATTCACCTGTGTTAATGCTGCCATTAGTGCTAGTAAAATTAATTATGCCTCCCTGTGTGTTACTCTGCCCTCTACCGTAGGCAGACACTTTACCTGTTGTAATATTTCCATTAGCAGAGACACGTATATTGCCACCTATATTATTGCTTTCGGAAATAACATCTATCTCGCCAATGTTAATAGTTCCATTTACGCTAGTAATATTGATATTTGCAATATCAGCTTGTCCTCCAAATATACTACCTGAGACTATATCACCCACAGAAATATTACGGGCGGCCTGTAAAGTGATAGAACCAGCAACGCGGGAGCTAAGAATCGATCCAGCGATAATCGATCCTCCATTGGGAGGAAAAAAAATTCCTCCCTGTTCGCTGATGATGGTAACATTACCGCTCCTGCTACTAGATATGTCCTGAGTATTTCCTCTTGCAGAACTATTTATACAAAAAGAACTAATGCAGTTGAAAGATATATCGTTTTTTGCTTTGATAGTAATATCACCCGAATTTAGGGTCGCCTCAGAATCTAGACTACCTGTAGTAATAGTGCCACCTGCATTCAAAGTAATGTCACCAGTTGTGAGACTCACACTGGTGATACTGCCTGTCACATTTGCAGTAGAAAGTCTATCTGTAAGGATGTTGCCTCCAGCAGTCAAAAATATTATACCACTATTATCTGTATAACTGAACGTACTAATCTTTCCTGTTTGAATATTGCCACCCGATCGCAAAATTACCGATGGGGAACTGCCCAATATAAATTCATCACCCGTAGTAGCACCAGCATAAGTTGCATCGGCACTCGTAATACTTATATCTCCATTAAAAATAATATTTCCTGTACCCGAAGTTGTATCTACCTTGAGAGACGCACCCGTGTAACCCCCTGAAGTATAGTCATCAGGTTGTGTAAAAATTGGATCGTACAGACTAATAAAATTCGCAGGTTTACCAGATAAATCAACAATCGATGTGTTACTGCCACTGCGAAAGTGAGCATCTGTAGAGATGATGCCATCACTCACTAAAGTCAGATTTCCACCGCTGACAAAAGGCGTTTGCAAAAGATGATTCAGCGCCAAAAGATCGATACTTTGATTTCCCTGAATGTAGAGATTTCCGCCAGCATTTGCCACAAACGGATTTGCCGCACTATCGCGCACCCGCACTGTATTGTTAGCCAACAAATTTAAATCGCCAGTTGTACGCAACAGACTTTCAACTAATGTCAAATTGCGATTAGCTGACAGCGTTGCAGTCTCCGCACTTACTTCTTTAGCAGTGACATCTCCATTCTCTACCTGCAAACCAGAACCAGTTAATTCTATTTGCCCTCCAGCGTTGACTGTCACCCCCGTTGCACTTCCCCCGCCACCAGTCAACAACTGCGGCAAAGATGCAACCGGCAACACCCAATTTTGAGGCAAACTCCCCGCGACAGATTGCGGTTGAATCTCCAAACTCAACAGATTTCCCGGTTGACTAATTCTGACTAAACTCTCCCCCGGTACAGCCGCAACAATAATATTACCTCCCAGTGCAGAAAGTTGTCCCGTACTCAAAACCGTGCCGCCCAATAAAGTTAAATTTTGCCCTTGTCCCACAGCCAAATTGCCTAAATTGATAATTCCCCCCGGCTGTGTATTTGTAAAAGCAAAACTATTAGGATTTCCGACTAACTGAGTATAATTGTTTGTACCAGTCGCACTAAACCAGTTATTGTTAAAGCCGATGCCCGTCGCAGTAGTCGCAGTGAAAGCAGCAGGCACGTTCAAACTAGAATTTGCACCAAAAACAATCCCCGCCGGATTAATTAAAAATAAGTTGGAATTGCCGCCAGTTATTTGAATTAATCCGTTAATCAGCGAAGCATCGCCGCCGACTACTCGCCCTAAAACATTGCGGATATTAGGATTTGATATAAAATTGGCAGTTTGCCCTTGACTTAAGCCGAATTCTTGGAAACTGTGAAATAGATTTCCGCCGTCGCTAGATTGTTGGCCGCCGTTGATGTTGAATTGGTTGCCGCTGGGAGTAATTTGAGTATTCGTGCCGTCGGTTGCGGGGGTAATTTGGGCTGTGGCTGTTTGGGATGGGGGGAAAAGTCCTAATTCCCACATTGCTAAGGTGGTGAAGGAGAGGAAGGTGAGGAAAAAGCGGGGTTTTTTGTATGTTGATTTCATGGTTTTGTTAGTAGATGATATCTCGTACACTCTGATAATTGCGAAAGTCCGCCAGCGCCCTCTGACAGTCCCAAAGTCCGCCAGGGAATGAATTCCCTGGCTAATAGCGAAAGTCCTCTGAAGAGGACTGTAGAAAAAAGTTTGGTATTAGTCAACTGAAGAAGACTGTAGAAAAAAGTTTGAGATCAGTCCACTTTAGTGGACTTTTGCTTTGAGGCAGGGAATTCATTCCCTGCCGGAATTAACGTCACAACCCCTTCCGGAATTAACGTCACAGCCAGTTACTATTTCCTCTGTTCCCTCCTTTGCAAATCCCGCAATTGCTTCTCTACCTTTTCCACCATTGGCAAATCTCCCAAAGTTGTATATCCATCTTTGGCCATTCGCAAATATTTCATAGCTTCCAGATTATTTCTCATCGCTGAATGAACTTGCCCCAATCCGTATCGAGCCGCTGTCAACTCCTCAATATCGTCTGGTTTCGCCGTATTAATCACCTTGGAATAGTAGACTTCAGCCTGGGGAACCAGTTGTAGATTTTCCAGATACAAATCGCCCAACGTGCGATAAATGGGCGGTGTTTCCACGCCTGTTTCTTGTAAATTTTCTAAAATTTCTCTGGCTTCGGCAATCAAGTTTGTGTTAAGATAAACGCTAGAAATTGCTAATTTTTTGGCGTTTTCGTTAGGTACTTGTTTGTCGATCGCCCCAACTGCATCCTTAACGGCCTCAACTTGCTTCTCATCCAGCAACCCAAACTCTGTATCTCCTTCTCCCACGGCACTTTCTGAAGAAGCACCTGTATTCGCCTCGACAATCAATCGGTACCTAACACCCGGTTTCAGCGCTGGTTCCCCCGGATAGACAGCCTCAGTACCGCTAACAGTCATTTCCCAGTTTAATTTCGCCCCATTTTCCCGGAGACTCAACTTATAGCTAGTAGCACCAGCAACCGGATTCCACCGCAAAATAGGCTTGCTGTCGAGCAATTGTGTCCGCTGCGGACTGATAATATAAGGAATTGGCGCGCTATTCCAAGCAATTTTATCATCGCCGCGATCGGGACATTTAATCAAGTCGCGGCTGCAATCAGATTTCGACTCTTGTTTGGCTAACAAACAGCTATTCAATTGGTTTTCACCCGATGCGATCGACTTAATTCCCAAATCTGCACATTGGATCGTCAGTTGTGCATTTTGTGCTGTTCGCAATTTGTCTCCCGGATAAAGCCGCGTACCGCTGGTAGGGCGGACAATTCGGCCGTCTTGGCGCTCGATCGCAACTTCTCCGCTAGTATGGATAATCAGTCCGTTGGAGATTCTGTTACTGGCTGCTAGTGCGGTAGTTGCGATCGAGCTTAAAGCTATAAAAACTGCAATCCTGATTTTCACTTGATATTTCCTTTTGCTTGTAAACGTTGCTGGGCAATCTGGATACATTCATCTTGTTTCGGCACGCGGTAATCTGAATATTTAAGCGCCTGATTCCAGGCTTCTAAGGCTGCTTGCGGCTTACCTTTGATTTCGAGAACCTGTGCTAAAAGGCATTGAGCTTCAGGGCTATCGCCTCTGAATCCTATTGCTATTCTTAAATCTGCTTCAGCAGCGTCATATTGCTTTTGTTTAAACCGCGCCCAACCCCGATTTTTTAAACAAGCGGCTTTTACTCCGTCGTGTTGAGTGTTTGCCAAACAAAGGGCGATCGCTTTTAAAGCTTCTTCGTGTTTATTATCGAGCAGTAGCGATCGCGATCTTTGAGCATAAGCATCAGGAAGCCCCCGCCATACTGCGTTTTGCATTGCGTTAGACGCACATTCATCCTCATTCAATTGGTCGCACAATATAGATAAATTATAGTAAGGCTGTGCATAATTGAGGTTTATTAAAGTTGCTAAACTGTAGTATGATTTAGCTATTAAAGGTTTATTCAAACGGTGGTTTCTTATACCAAGTTGATTGGCAACTGGGGCAAGAATTGGACCGATTAACATATAACTGCTAGCGGTAGTAGCTAAACCGATTCCCAGGCGTCGCATCAAATTAGATCTCATAATAGAGATATCGCTATTTAGGCGCGCGATCGCAGTATCACCCAAAACATCTCCTGCAGGAACCACAGGGCGATCGCGCTCTAATTCCAGCACAGTAAATGCTTCAAAATTTGGATGCTGACAAAGCATCGGAATCCCACTCGCACCAGCCGGGAATCCCGAAGATTTCTCAAACCTTTTCAGTTCATCCTTAGCTTTACGCACTGCGACAAACAATATCTCTCCCTCAATCAAATATTTCAAAAAAAACTTTAAAAACTCATGAGCTACTTTGTCTGGTACTGGCTCTCGCATCACAATCATTGGCGGCAAAGAAATACCTTCAGCCGCTAAATCCCGTACTAATGCTAAACTCTTACAAGAATTAAAAATTAACAACTGCAATCCTCGGTCAATAGCTTTTTTCAAACCTTCTTTTAAGTCTGCTATTGTGATAGTATTATTGTAAGGTTTTTGATTGATATGCAGAAACCCATTTTTCGCATTATCATCGCTGTCACTGTGTCCTGCAAAAAATAAAATTTGCCAGCCTTTTTCATCTACAAGCTTGTTATTTAATTCTTCTGGTTCCGGCTCGTCAAGAAATTTGATATAGCAGCGATCGCCCAGTTGCCGTCTAAGTTGTTTTTCATCTTTTTTAACATTGATACCCCTACTATTTCCCAAAACACCTAAAATTCTGAGTTGAGATATTCTGAGTAATCCTCCTGTGACCGCTTTAGGAGCTGCATTTGGATATTCTAATGTACTCCCAATTATTTCACAGTAAGGGAAATCTTCGTAGAAGTGCCACGACTCCCAAGGCAGCAGCAATATATCAAGATTATCGCTTTCAATAAATATCTGAATCTGATCGGAGGGATGTAATTCTGTTCGGAGCGCTTTCTCTATTTTATTAAAAAATTCGCTACTCCTGAGCCACTGATTAATATTTTCTTTTAAACCTCGATCGATATCGGCTAGAGTGGCATCTGAGAAATTGTTGACGCCGGATTCAAGAATTTCGATGCGAGGTTCTGCTCTACCAGAGTAAAGCGTCTCATAAAGAAATTTCCGTTTTTCATAAAGCTCTTTAACTCTAGGAGCCGGCCCTAAGCTACTTTGAAATTTCCTGTTTGATTTTTGAATATCTAACCTGGCTGTGACATAGGGAAATCCTTCGATTAAGTTTCCCAATCCAAAATCTAAGTTAACTACCCTGAGCATAAATTAGCAATGAGTACAGTTGATTGAGATTATACAACAAAATTTTCCTGTATGCTCAAATTGTCGATCGCCACTTTGACACTAAAGTTAGTTTGTGGTAAAACTTTAAAATCCTTCATTTGGATCAAACTACTTTGGGCGGTTGATTCTGCCTGCTGTAAAGTTTCCCCAGTATCCGATACCAGCGCTAATTTGAGTTCTGGCGGCAGAAACTTTTGACCAACGACGGGATGCAACTGAATGCGAACTTTGATTCGTCGATCTTCCTCTTCGGTAATAGCAACCAACAAAGCAACACTCGTCCTTCCCAAACGCATTCCCAAGTCAATCAACTTTGCCCGCGTGACATCAGCTTCGGGAAACCTATTGATATTGCTTTGACGGATCTGCGAGCGAGACTCGGCTCTCGAATTGCCACCTCCTCGCAACGCAAAACTGGGGTTTTTGTCAGGAAAAATCAGATTTTCTAAATTTTCCTTACCTTGTTCAATTTTATGCCAGCCTGTTTCAACAATATCCTTAAGCCAATTTCTAAAATTTGATGGAACCGGATTTTTAATCTCCAGGGGCGAACTTTGTGGCTGCGGGTTAAATACCGCTTCAAAAGGCTGCCAGTCAGAAGTAAATACATTCACCAACCACTGACGCAAGTTAATTTTAGAGTCAAACAAATGTTCTAGATGCCCTAAGAAATCATCCAGGGAATGCAACTTACTTAATAATAATTCTCCCTCCTCCGCAGTTGGAGAAAAACCAAGCAATCTCGCTTCCTTTTCCTCCTCATCAATTTCTACAGCAATATAGCCAATGCGTTCTGCCCTTGCTTCCACCGGCACCGGGCAAATCTCAGGCGGATGTGCAGATGAATTATGGTCATTTTCTTGATTTTGAGGCCGATTGTTAATCGGACGGCATTCGATTTTTCCCAATCCTTTAACATACAAATCTGCTGCATCTGCAAACAGGCGAATTACGGGATTCCAGCTATCGCATTGAGTCAAATCAGTTTCAATATCGATAATTTTTAGATAATCGCGAACTGCCAGCACTGCCAAAGTATTGAGATAAACTTGCTCGTGCCTTTGCGGGTGGCGCTGTTGGGTGGCAAACTGCTGAGCAAGTTGCAGTGCCTTCTGAGTAATTGGCATCGGCAAAGATTCGATTTCCCAAAGGTTGTTATGGTTCATTGTTCTGGTACACTCCTGGTATATTTAAAGTTTGATATCCTTGGTCTTCGCAAAATTTTTGCAGCAGATGACGACAGTCATTGTTGAACAATTGATATAAAGTAGAATGCGCGCAGCCAAACTCTTTTGCGAGTTCTTGAAGACTTTGACCGTACAAACACCGGCGCTGCAATAAAACTTGGCAGTTTATCTGCGGTTTGCCTCTAACGTGTCTGCTTTTTAACTCGTTATTTGGATCGGTTTCGATCCATTCTATAACTTCTTCAACATAGAAAGTTGAATCCGCTTCTGCTGGTAATTTTTCAATTGAATTGACATTTTCTTCGTCTTGTTCTCCTTCTAAGGACACTATTTGACGGGGTTTTTGTTTTTGCTTTTCTTTTTGTTGGGCAAGGCGATAATCTAACAGCCGCTTTTTGAGATAGGGATTTAACCAAGTCGTAATCAGGCTTTCTTCGGGATCGTAAGGTCGTTTTGCTGTGGTAGCTTCACATAAATTTCGAGACAGATAGATCCATGTCTTGTTCAGTGCCTCTTCATAGTAAGGTGTGTGTTCTTTCCAGAGTTTGCCCGATTTGAGAATCTCTAGAATCAGTCGATGCAAGAAACGACCTCGCTGGGGACTGCCGAGGGGATGCTGGCAAGCTTTGGTGACGAGTTCGACGATTTGCTGGTGGGCGGGATCTCGATCGAACTTTTCCGATTTTACTGAGCACCCAACAGCATCGGTTTCGTCAGATAAGTGGTCTTCCCCCTCGGAGGGGTTGGATTTATCAGTCATAGTTCAGTGCGGCCGCAACTTTGTTCCTACATTTATTTATCAGGGTGAGTTGGAGGAATTTATGCGAAATTCTGAAAGTTTTTTTGAGCAGATGGTTGAAAGTCTTGCTGGGCTGTCAATTTGACCGGACGAAGAGGATGTTAAGCTTTGTAAAAAGTGAAAAACCTTGAGAAGTACGTATAATAATACGTATGCCACTTGAAAAGCGTTCCGATGTTGATAGAGGTGAAAAAGCTATGCTGAGTCAATCTTCGCGGCTGGTGTACGGCGATGAATTAATTACCGCCACCGAATTGAACCGGCAACCAGGTAGAGTGCTGGATTTGGCGATGGATCATCCTATCACCATCACTCGTAACGACCAGCATTTTGCTTTGCTGCGCCGCGACGATATGGCGCTGTTGGTAAAAGCCGCCGCCCTTTCCCTGAAAGTCTTTGAGGTGACAGCCGCTGCTTATCGGTTGCGTCTGGGAGAACAGATTGGTTCAGAACATCCCTATGGGTGGCTAAAAGAATTTGACAAGGATGAACTCAGTGAACTGATCGCAGAAATGGAGAAAGATTACCGTCTTGTGGAGTCGGAACCTGCGGCTTGGGATCGGATCGAGGCAACAATTTATGAATGGCATGAAAGCGCGATCGCAATTTCTAGTCCTGAACTCGCAGCAGCTTTCAGCGATGAAATTGAAGAAGTGTTACTGACAAAACCGACCGCAGAAAACACTACCGAATCGGCTTCGGTATGACGCACTCTGAACCAATTCCAGACGATTCGGCAAGCCCGGTGTCTCCTGAAGAACAGCCGACACCATCACCCGCAACTCTTGAAGCGGAAGCCGAAATTACCGCACCAGCGCCTGTGCTTTCAGAGTTGGTAGAGCCTCCTGAAGAACCGCTGACAGCACCGCGAACAAAGCCATCTGCTAAAGAAAACGAAATCAAACTTATCGCGCAAGTACCTGCATCGCCCTGGTTAATAGTAGCGAAAAACCGACGGGTTAACCGGGATTGGGAAGCCTTAATGTTACGCGCTCCTGAGAATACTCGTCGGTGCTATCAGGATTTATGTAATGCGCCAATGGTGAGAAAACCAAAGAGAGTTTTTCCCTTAAAAGGTAAACTCTACAAAGGTGCATGGGAGTATGAAGTAACCAGCTCAGACCGAGTATTTTATGTACCGGATGAAGACCAACGCAAAGTGCTTGTTTACTACGCTGGGACTCATCCTAAATCAGCTCCATTTCCTCCGTAAAGCAAGTGGTAGGGTGCGTCAGTTGCGAGATTGTCGATCACCACAAAAAGTCGAGTTCTGACGCACCGTTGGTTGGCAAGGTGTCTCAAGGATAAGATTTTTGATAGAAAGCGAAAATAATCGTAGCTGACGCACCCTAAAGATAAAAACGACTTAAAAGACCGATCGCCCTTAAGTCCCGAAAACACCCGTCGTTCCGTACTTTCACCCAGTGTTTGCCAAACTCGACAAAAAAACTTGAGAGTTTTGCATAAAACTACTGAGCTCACCCTGATAAGTAAATAGGAACAACAAAAAGGCTTTAGGGGCGATCGATCTTTGGCGCTAACAACCAGATTGATCGCGCAATCCGGCTATCTCGCAATCCCGAACTCCGGCAAGGGTTGAAACCCCTGCCTCAAAGCGAAAGTCGTCTGAAGACGACTGAAGAATTTACCAGTCCTCTTTGAGAGGACTTTGGCTATGAGGCGGGGAATGAATTCCCCGCCGGATTGTGGGAAAGCGCGTGATTCGATCGCCCTGAAATCCCAAAAACACTCGTTGTTCCGTACTTTCACCAGTGTTTGCAAAACTTTACAAAAAAAACTTGAGAGTTTTGCATAAAACCACTGAGTTCACCCTGATAAGTAAATGTAAGGGAAATTACGAAGTTCATCGCACTTGTTGAGAGTTATTCAAAAGTGCGATCGCCCGTAACTTCCCGATCGAAATCCGAACCAACATCCCAACGGATATTGGAAAGGGCTTCTTCCGATGTTGGTTTAGTCTATTTCCACGGTTGCATTTATTGAGTTCATTTGAACGGGTAATTGCGACAACAGAGTTGAAGTGCGATCGCGCTTCGCGAGACTTCAGTTTGGGTAAATGACGGATATACGACAGCTAGAGAGTGCAGAAGTGCAGAAGTACAGAAGTGCGATCGGGCTTGTCGATAGAGTCGCTTTGTCAATTTTCAGAACACATTGTATCTACCACGCGAGGACAAAAATCATGGCTACTTCTAACAACTCATTCAATTCTGCGATCGAAACTTCTTTGCAAGATGTTTACAGCATTTTGAATAATTTTGCCAATGGTGATGATTTTGTTGCCAAAGTTCAAAGTATTTTCGGCACAAATTTTGATGCTGGTAAGTTAGAAGAAATCCGCCAGCAGTGGATTAATAGCGATTTTGCATCTTTGCCTGCGATCGAAATTCGCAGTGGTTCTGAACTCCAAGGGGCTAATGCTGCTTATGCGGGTTCAAATAATACCATTTATGTTTCTGAAGAGTTTTTGACCCAAAATACTGATAATCTTCAAGGGATTACCAGTGTTTTATTGGAAGAAATTGGTCATTCTGTGGATTGGAGTATTAACACTTCTGATACTCCGGGAGATGAAGGGGAGTTATTTTCATACGTTGCTCGTAATTTAGGCTTGAGTGATGGCGAAGTCAAGCGCTTGCAAAGAGAGGATGATTCTTTTGTTTTGAATTTGGGTAATGATTTAGCTATAGTGGAACAGAATTCGATTATTATAATTCCTGATGTAACTCTAATATCATCGCCTACTCCCACTTATAATACCCATCCTAATAATGACCAAAACGCTATATATGTAGAATCAAAAAAAGTAACAATACCGGGGTTAGGTATACCTATCGGTAAACAACATCTTTATCTTGTTATCAAAAAAGATGATGGTAAAGAATATGTAATTCGTGGTGGTCCTCAAGGTCCAGGCACTTTTGGAGCGATAGAAATTCAGGCCGATATCGAACTAATTGCCTCAAAAGATAAACGGGATAATAATTATGTATCAAACAAGAAAGTTGAGTTGGGTGGGAGAAATGCCAAAGATGTTTGGGATGTGATGAAAAATCAAGCGTTTGCTATTAGCAATGCCAATCTTGATTACAACAATTCTAATTTTTTGGCTGGCAACCAAGCATGGCAAAATAGTAACTCAGTGATTGTCTCTGTTTTAAATGCAGTTGGTCTTAGCATTGATAATAATTTTCCAGAGGGTACTAGCGAGAGCGATTTTCCTGCTGTTACAAATTTACTGGAATTTAACCGATCTCTACAAGGAACACCAGCAGCAGATATTATTTGGGGACATACTGGTAAAGATAGCTTATACGGAAGTTTTGGTCCTGATAGCCTCAGTGGTTGGGGTGGTAGCGATGAAATCCGAGGAGAAAACGGCAACGACTTTCTTTACGGCGGTACGGAAAATGATTCCTTGTACGGCGACGAGGGTGAAGACGAACTGCGTGGCGAACAAGGTTCTGATGAACTCCGAGGAGAAATTGGCAACGACACTATCTAC
>NZ_JAUBQQ010000001.1:39245-39672 GCF_036701335.1 Microcoleus sp. Pol12B5
GGTGGCAGTGAAAATGACTTCATCTACGGCGGTGAAGGCGAAGACGAACTGCGTGGCGAACAAGGTTCTGATGAACTCCGAGGAGAAAACGGCAACGACTTTCTCTACGGTGGCACCGAAAATGATTCGCTGTACGGTGGCGATGGTGAAGACGAACTGCGTGGCGAACAAGGTTCTGATGAACTCCGAGGAGAAATTGGCAACGACACTATCTACGGTGGCAGTGAAAATGACTTCATCTACGGCGGTGAAGGCGAAGACGAACTGCGTGGCGAACAAGGTTCTGATGAACTTCGCGGAGAAATTGGCAACGACACTATCTACGGTGGTAGTGAAAATGACTTCATCTACGGCGGTGATGGTTCCGATCAACTGCGTGGCGAACAAGGTTCTGATGAACTCCGAGGAGAAAATGACAACGACTTTC
>NZ_JAUBQQ010000001.1:39772-61916 GCF_036701335.1 Microcoleus sp. Pol12B5
TCTACGGAGGCACCGAAAATGATTCCTTGTACGGCGGTGATGGTGAAGACGAACTGCGTGGCGAACAAGGTTCTGATGAACTTCGCGGAGAAAACGGCAATGACACTCTCTACGGTGGTGTAGATAACGACTTCCTCTACGGCGGGGATGGTGAAGATGAACTGCGTGGCGAACAAGGTGCCGATGAACTACGAGGAGAAAACGGCAATGACACTCTCTACGGAGGCACCGAAAATGATTCCTTGTACGGCGGTGATGGTGAAGACGAACTGCGTGGCGAACAAGGTTCTGATAACCTCCGAGGAGAAAACGGCAATGACACTCTCTACGGTGGTGTAGATAATGATTTCCTCTACGGTGGCGATGGCGAAGACGAACTTCGCGGCGAACAAGGTGCCGATGACCTCCGAGGAGAAAATGGCAACGACACCCTCTACGGTGGCACCGAAAATGATTCCTTGTACGGTGGCGATGGTGAAGACAAACTCTACGGCGAAGAAGGAGACGATGACTTAAAAGGAGAAGAAAACAACGATTCTCTTTACGGCGGAACTGGCAAAGATAGCCTCAATGGTGGCACAGGAAATGACGATTTGCGAGGCGAACAAGGCGATGATTTGCTAAAAGGAGAAGCCGGAAACGACACTTTATATGGTGGCGACGACAAAGACCAACTTTATGGTGGATTAAATGCCGACTTACTCTACGGGCAAGCTGGCAACGACCAACTTTTTGGTGAAGAAGGCGACGACATCCTAGACGGTGGTAGCGACAACGATATCCTCATTGGAGGTACCGGCGATGACAAACTCTACGGCCAAACTGGCAACGACATCATCCAAGGCAACGAAGGCGAAGACTACGCCGAAGGTGGCAGCGGCCGCGACTTCATCCAAGGCAACGAAGGCAACGACATCCTCTACGGACAAGACGGCAGCGACACCATCGAAGGCAACGCAGACGATGACTTCATTGATGGTGGCAACGGCCAAGACTTGCTTTCCGGCAATACCGGAGATGACAGAATTTACGGACAAGCTGGCAACGACATCATCCAAGGCAACGAAAATAATGACTGGCTAGAAGGTGGCGACGGCCAAGACATCATTGATGGCGGGGCCGACGACGATGATATTTACGGACAAGCAGGGGAAGACAACCTTTTCGGCAGTCAAGGCCAAGATTACATCGATGGTGGCGACGGCAAAGATACCCTGTTTGGCGGCTTCGATGACGACGTACTTTTAGGCCAAGCGGGCGATGATACTCTCAACGGCAACGCAGGCAATGACGAATTATTTGGCGGTACTGGCAATGACTCCTTAATCGGAGAAATCGGCGATGATTTAATTGATGGGGGAGAAGGAGTCGATCTCGTTAATTACATAAATTCTCCCAGTGGCGTTATCGTTAATATTGACGAAAATAGCGACTACGACAACAACACCAACCAACGTTTCAAAGAATTCGTCACCGCAGTTAATCCCAGCGAATATTACACGGAACTCGAACGGGATTTTGAAATTGCCGCTGGTACCGGTAAAGACGGTTTTGGCACTACCGATGCTTTGAGAAACTTAGAAGACATCATCGGTACTCGCTTTGAAGACATCCTAATTGGCAACGAAAAAGATAACCGAATTTGGGCATTAGAAGGCAACGATTTATTAATTGGCAATGCCGGCAATGACTCATTTTACGGCGGAGAAGGCATCGACATTCTCAGCTACCGCCGCGACCCCAACGGCGTTACTGTCAATTTACAAACAGGCGATGCTACCGACGGTTGGGGCGACCAAGACAAAATTTCCGGCATTGAAAACGTCGCCGGTTCTACTCATAACGACGATATTACCGGCGACGATACCGTTAACGTTATCACTGGCGATGCTGGGGACGATCGCATTGATGGACTCGGTGGCGACGACAAACTCTACGGCGAATTCGGCAACGACCTAATCTACGGCGGCGAAGGCGGCGACAGCATCTACGGCAACCAAGACGAAGACACTCTTTACGGTGAAGCCGGTCAAGACTACATCCGAGGTGGCGATGCCGACGACTTAATCTACGCCGGTAGCGATGACGACACCGTTGCCGGAGACGCTGGCTACGGCAACGACACCATTTTTGGCGAAACAGGCAAAGACTTACTCTACGGCGGCGCTGGCGACGATTTTGTGTACGGCGGCGAAGACAAAGACATCATCTACGGCGAAGGCGAAAACGACAAACTCTACGGAGAAGGAGACACCGACTTAATCTACGGCGGCATCGGCGACGACGAACTCTCCGGCGGCGACGAAAAAGACACCCTCATCGGCGAAGCCGGCAACGACACTCTCGCAGGCGATGCAGGCGACGACACCCTAGACGCCGGAACAGGCAACGACTACCTCTACGGCGGTACCGGCAAAGACACCCTAAATGCCGGCCTCGGCAACGACCAACTTTACGGCGGCGACGATGCCGACATTCTCCTAGGCAAAGAAGGCGACGACAACCTGTTTGGCGAAGCGGGCGACGACACCCTCGATGCAGCAGAAGGCAACGACAACCTCTACGGTGGCGACGGCAAAGACATTCTCGATGCTGGAATCGGCAACGACCAACTTTGGGGTGGTCAAGACGATGACACGTTATACGCCAAAGCAGGCGACGACAACTTGTTTGGCGAAGGTGGCAACGACTCACTCAACGCAGCAGAAGGCAACGACAGTCTCTACGGTGGAGACGGCAAAGACATTCTTGATGCCGGAGTTGGCAACGACTTTCTCTGGGGTGGTCAAGACGACGATACTTTATCAGCCCAAGCTGGCGATGACTACCTGTTTGGCGAAGGCGGCAACGACAGTCTCGATGCAGCCGAAGGCAACGATTCCCTTTACGGCGATAGTGGCAAAGACTTTCTCAATGCTGGCGCAGGCAACGATTACCTCTGGGGTGGTCAAGACGACGACACTTTATCAGCCCAAGCTGGCGACGACTACCTCTACGGCGAAAACGGCGATGACATCCTCGATGCTGGCGAAGGCAACGATTCCCTCTACGGCGCTAGTGGCAAAGACATTTTAGATGCCGGAAGTGGCAATGACTATCTGTGGGGAGGTCAAGGCGATGACACTTTATCAGCCAAAGCCGGCGATGACAACTTGTTTGGGGAATCTGGCAATGACATCCTTGATGCAGCAGAAGGCAACGATTCCCTCTACGGTGGCGACGGCAAAGACACCTTGTTCGGTCAAGCTGGCAACGACTTATTGCAAGGCGGTTTCGGCGACGACTCACTCTTAGCAGGCGACGGTAACGATACCCTTCTCGGTCAAGCTGACAGCGACACTCTGTACGGCTTCGGTGGCGATGACATCCTGGAAGGCAACTCAGGAACAGACCGACTTTTTGGGGAACTCGGCAACGACTTCCTCAACGGCGGTACTGAAAACGATACCCTCGAAGGCGGCGACGGTAACGACATTCTCGACGGTGGTGATAATAACGACAGTCTGTTCGGACAAGTCAGTGATGATACGGTTATCGGCAACCGGGGCGATGACATTGTTGACGGCGGTTCCGGCAATGATTTGCTTGAGGGGAATCAAGGGCGCGATCGAATTTACGGTCAATCCGGCCTCGATACCCTGTTCGGTGGCGACGATAGCGACACCCTTTGGGGAGGGGATGACAGCGACAACTTGCTGGGAGAATCCGGCAGCGATACCCTGTTCGGCGGTTTCGGCAACGACCAACTCGACGGCGGCGAAAATAACGACAGCCTCTACGGGGAAGGTGGCGATGATACCCTAGCTGGCGGAACAGAGGACGATTTTGTAGATGGCGGTACCGAAAACGATACTCTCTCTGGCAATGACGGCAGTGACAAATTATACGGTCGCCAAGGCAACGACTTCTTAGAAGGCAATGCCGATAACGACCAACTGTGGGGTGGAGATAACGAGGATACGCTGTTAGGACAAACCGGAGATGACATTCTGCGGGGTGAATCCGGCAATGACAGCCTTGATGGTGGCGAAGGGGCCGATCGACTTTTCGGTCAAATCGGCAAAGATACCCTCTCCGGTAACAATGGCGACGACTACTTAGAAGGTGGCGCAGACGACGATAGCATGAGTGGAGGTGCAGGGCGCGATCGCATTTACGGAAATGACGGCAACGACATCGCCGACGGCAACAGCGGCGACGACTACATCGACGGCGGGGCGAACAACGATACTTTAGCAGGGGGAGAAGGGCGCGATCGAATTTTCGGTCAATCTGGCAACGACAGCCTCGAAGGCAACGACGACAAAGACTTCCTCGATGGCGGTACTGGCAGCGACACCCTGTGGGGCAACGACGGCGACGACGAACTCTACGGCCGAGAAGACCAAGATTTCATTGATGGCGGCCGTGGCAACGACCAAATCTACGGCGGAGATGCAGCCGACACCCTCCTCGGACAAGTCGGAAACGACAACATCGACGGCGGTTCTGGCGCAGACTCGATTCTCGGCGGCGACGGCAACGACAACATTTGGGCTCAAGCCGGCAACGACTCGATTTTTGCCGGCGCCGGCAACGACAACATTTGGGGCGACGAAGACAACGACCTGATTTTTGGAGAAGCAGGCGAAGACAAAATCGACGGCGGTTCCGGCTACGACACCATCGACGGCGGCGCCGGCAACGACCAACTGTTCGGCGGTACGGGCAACGACCAATTATTAGGAGGTGCCGGCAACGACAAAATTGACGGCAGCATCGACGACGACAAACTCTTCGGAGGTGCCGGCAACGACTTGATGTTTGGCAGTCAGGGGCAAGACACGATGCTAGGCGAAGTCGGAGAAGACACCCTCTACGGTGGCGACGAAACCGACTTGATGGACGGCGGCGCCAGTAACGACATGGTTTTCGGCGACTCCGGCGATGACACCCTCACAGGCGATTCCGGCGACGACACCCTCACAGGTGGTGGTGGCAACGACTGGATGGGCGGTGGTAACGGCGACGACTTAATGTTCGGTGAATGCGACGACGACACCATGCTGGGAGGTGCCGGTAAGGACACCCTTGACGGCGGTTGTGGCAACGATTTGCTAACCGGGGAAGCTGGCAGCGACAACCTGTTGGGTAATGAAGGCGATGACAGTCTTGATGGCGGCAGCAGCAATGACACCCTTGATGGCGGTAATGGCAACGACTTCTTAAATGGTGGCAGCGGCAACGATAGCCTTAACGGTAACGATGGCGATGACAGCGTTTACGGCGGTGAAGGCAACAACCTACTCAAGGGCGGCAACGGCTTAGATACGCTGATTGGAGGCAGCAGTTCCGACATATTTGTGCTAGCACCAAGTTCGGGACTTGATAACATTGTTTACTTCCAGGTCGATCGCGATTACTTCGGACTAACACAAGACCTCACTTTTGACCAATTGCAAATCGTTCAAGGCGGTGAAAATTATACTAACGATGCTTTGATTAGCATCGCAGGCACCGGCGAACACTTAGCTTGGGTAAAAGATACTCAATTTAGTGCGATCGACAGTTCTCGGTTTATTTCAATCACCCCCGGAGCCCCGCTGCCTGGAGTTTTCAATACTCCCTCGGATACCGATCTTTTAACCGGCGAACCTGTTGATAGTGACGATGTTCTAAGTGCGATCGACAGCGGTTCTGATACTAGCTTGTCCAGCACGATTACTGAACCAATTAGTCAGCCAAACAGCACGATTACTGCACTAATTGACCAGTCAAGTAGCACGATTACTGCATCAATTGACCAGTCAAATAGCACGATTAATACTCTAGAAAGTGCCAGCCAGCCACTGGTGACAACAGCTACTAATCCAGCTATTTCAATAGCAACTGATGGCACATCTACCACCGATGACATCTTGCTGAATGGCGGTTCAATTCCAACACTGAATAGCTTTAGTGGCATCGATGATGACATTCTCATCTACGACTCTAACAGCTTGTTAACATCTCTAACCAACGCTCAAACTCAGCCAATTATTCCTTTGACAGCGACGAGTGTTGGTAGTGCGATCGCTCCTACTGCTAATCCTTCTGGTCAGGAAGCTGACCTCTTACTCAATGCGAATCCGAGTCCCATTCAGCTACCAACAAGTAGCGATTTAAGTGGCACTTCTACCTTGTAGTAATTGTAGGTTTGCTTGAGGGCGATCGAATAGATAAAAACCAGGTTTCTTCAAGAAACCTGGTTTTTTCCAGTTTAGGCGGTTTGTAATACCAAATCCGGGTTATATCGTTGACCGTTGCCTGGTCATGATTTAACCGCAGAGAACACAGAGAACACAGAGGACACAGAGGGAGAGAAGAGAGATATCAATAATTATGCTACGGGATTTGATATTAGCTATTGTTGCGATCGAGCCTTACGATCGCGTGAGACTTGCTGTTTCCCGATCGTACCGGAATTGATCGAGGGTTCCTTCCTTGATTTTTTCGATCGCCTCTTCAATGGCTTCTAGTGGAACGAAGAACCACTCCCTTGGCTGCACTGGTATACCGAAGCGATCCTGTAATTCCAAATCCAATCGAGCGCTGGCGAAGAACTTCTGAAGGAGTGCCTCAAGTCGCTTCCGGTTCATATTTGCCAGTTTGAATTTTGCGACGATTTCCACATCTGCTAGCAGATAGGTGGGGTCTTTCTTGGCGTTGGCAATTCGGCTTTTTACGTCTCCTCCGGTGACGCCGATCTTGTGAATAATAAACCGATTCTCCACAATGAAGGGATGATCCGATTGGCTCCTGAGCACGTAAATGTACCCAGTTGGTAAGTCGTCTGCTGCTTCAATATGGGAAAATAGGGGGCCGAAATCTGGGGTGGTGATGCGGCGGCTGGCCTTGTCTTTATTTAAAGCACGCTGGAGCGATCGCAACAGCAAATCGCTCTCGGTGGCATTGTCATAAACCACCCTCAGCCGGCAGTCCGATCGACCATAGTCGCTGACAAACGGCTCACCCATATCGACCACCATCACCTTCTGCCCATCAAGGATGAACAAATCACCTTCCTTGACGGCCGCATAGTCTTGATATTTGATGGTTTGCCGTTCCCCCGACTGCAATTGCCGTTGCACTTTGTCAAAGATGGGTTTGAATTCATCAAAGTCCTGACAGGGAGTACGTTGGGCGATTTCCTCCGCTGCTTTGATTTCGCTGCGCGATCGCACATGAGTAAGCTGGGTAACGTCGTTCTCTGAGGCTGCATCGACTCCCAGGGAGGTTAGCAGTGCTTCATCTGTCAGATCGCGAACTGTGCTCAGGCTGGCATCAGTCTCAGCATCTAACAGTCCGCGTGAGTCTAGCGGTTCCAAGACGGTGCGACATTCCTCCGATTCTCGCAGGCGATCGAGCCGTACTGCATAAAGCCGCTCGAAGATATCGCGATCTTCCCCATGCTGGGGCAGTCTGCCATATTCTTCCACAAACCGCTCGATCTCCTCAAAGCCTGCGATGATCCGCTCTTCTCTGGCAGAACGCTGGCCGGAGGGTTCGGGGGTCATGTCCATGCCCAATTCACCGAGCAATTCCAAATCATCATCGGTGGTGTACTTAGGCATTAGTTTCCTCCTTCACTTTGCGTTGCAGGAAGGCAACTCCTTCTGCCATCCGTTTTTCCCAGGGATCGACTGCTGTGAGAGAGGGCAACCTGCCTTTTTCTTGCTTGAACCGCAGCGCCCGTTTGGCTAATTCCCGCGCTTCTTCCACGCTAAGGGTTACTCGCTTAGCCGCAATCACTTCTGCCACCTGTCGCAGTCGTTCTTCGCTCATGGACTTAGCTAAGATGGCGTAGGCTTCCCCAAAGGGATTGATGCGATCGATCAGATCCATATCGAGGTCTGTTACCGATAGGGCGAACTTCCTCACCCCATCGAGGAGTGAGGTGTTTTTCGCTGCTTCCCCACCACCAGGATTTGTGGCGTACGGCCCACCACTTTCGTTCATGGTTTTTTTAGCTTGCTGGACAAGGGTTAGGGCGGCGATCGCGTGTTGGCGGACGGCTTCTCGATCTTCCGCTTCTAGATTTGGGAACTTCTCTTTGACGATTTTGCCCATGCGAACTTGGGTTAGTTCTTCTGGCACCAGTTCTTCATCAAATAGGCCGCGCTCGATCGCGGGCTTATCTTGGACAAATGCCGTCACCAGTTCGGTCAAGTCTTCGCGGCAGATGCGTTCGGCTTCCGGGCTCTTGGGTTCGGCTAATCCCTTAATTTCCATTTGAATCAGGCCTCTCTCTGGATTGATGCCCACGTTGCACTTGCCAGGATTGTAACCATCTTCCCCGTAGTCGAAGCCCGGTGTTGGTTGATTGTCGGGGCGCTTGGGTTTGAACTCGAAGCGTGGCGCGAGCACTTGCTCCATCAGTAGGCTGGCTGCAATGGCTTTGAGCGTGTCGTTCACCGCCTCAGTGACGGCAGATTCGGCGGCATCCGGCTCAGCAATCAAGTTGGTGAACCGAGCGCGGGTTTTCCCTGGTGCATCGCGGGTGGCACGACCGATAATCTGAATAATCTCTGTCAAACTGGAGCGGTAGCCGATCGTCAGAGCGTGCTCGCACCAGATCCAATCAAAACCTTCTTTCGCCATGCCGAGGGCGATAATGATGTCCACACGATCGCGATTGTTCTTATGGGTGGGGTCTTTTAGGGCGGTGGCGACTTTATCCCGTTTGGTGGGGTCGTCGTCTACTAGATCGGCAATCTTGAGGATCGTGCCGTCGGCGGTTTTGACGAGTTGAAATCCCGTACTCGGATCGGTGCCTTGCCATTCGCCCAGTTCCTCGATGATGTGCTCCACCTCGCGGATCTTGTCCTTCGTACTTTCGCGGGAGTTGACGTTGGGAATGTGCAGGATGGTTTTCTCTTTCGGGTTTAGCACCTGCACGATCTCGTCGGTGTAGCTACCCGCGTAGAAGTAGTAGCCAATGTCGAGTTGCTTCAGGTATTGGTAGCCGTTGAGCTGTTCGTAGTAGGTGTAGGTGACGGTATCGAATCGGGATTCGTCTTCGGGGTGCAAGACGGCTTCGGCATCGCCGCGAAAGTAGGAGCCGGTCATGGCTATGATGTGGGTTTTGTCGCGGGCCATGAGTTGGCGCACACGATCGCCCAGCTTGTTGTCTGGGTTGGACGAAACATGGTGAAATTCGTCTATGGCGATTAGGCGATCGTCTAAGACTTCGATACCGAATTTGTCCACGGCAAAGCGGAATGTGGCGTGAGTGCAGACCAGAATCTTGGAACCGCTGGCTAGAAACTTCTGCACCGCGCCCACTTTGCCACCGTCGTTTCCCGGTGCGTCGCAGAGATTCCACTTCGGTTCAACTTGCCAATCGGCCCAAAAGCCAAACTGACTCAGCGGCTCATCGTGGAAGCTGGAGCCGATCGCCTTTTCTGGCACGACGATGATGGCTTGTTTGAGATTCTGGTTCTCTAGTTTGTCCAGGGCGATGAACATCAATGCGCGACTTTTGCCGGAGGCGGGGGGCGATTTGATCAGGAGATATTGTTCGCCGCGCTTTTGGTAGGCGCGTTCTTGCATGGGGCGCATACCGAGGGCGTTGGGGCGGGTGGAGGTGCCATCCTGGGCGTAGGTGACGGAAACTGAGGGAATCGCGATCGGCTTGCTCATCGGAATTTTTTTAGATATTTTTCTGCTAGAGCTGGTTTAAGAGTTCTGTGGGGGAATAAATGGGGAGGTTGCTACCAATGAAGTCTTTCCGATCGCGGGTGACGATTCCATCGAGTCGATTGAGGGTCGCGCAGGCGAGTTGGATGCTGTCTTCAAAGTCTTTCAGACCAAGGCTGAGAGAAGTTTCGACGGTCTGGCGATCGACAGCACAAAATCGGAGTCCAGTTAGTAGCCGATGAATGGCAGCAAGGGCGACTTCACGACCTTCGGTTTTACGGATGATGTAGAAAATATTGGTGATGGTGGTTGCGGCGATATAGCCTTCTAAGTTGCCCCGTTCAATTTGCTCGAAGAGGGCGCTCGCGGTTTCGACAAAGGGTTCCCGTTCCAGGATTAGGTCTAGGACGATGTTGGTATCAATGAGAATTTTCACGGGATGGCTTACTGGTATTTTTGGGTGAGATAGTCGGTATATTCTGCTTGTAAATCATCCTCGTTTGGGGCTGAACCGGGACGTTTGGCGATGCCCCGGAGTCCGGTGAGAGTGCCGGGGGGGATAGTTTGACGGGGGGAGAGTTTTTTTTGGTGGAGAAATTCGGCGAAGTTGAGGACTTCGTTGATTTGGCTTTCTGGGAGAGTTTGGATAAGCTGGTAGAGTTTTTCGGCGGCTGTCATGATTTTTTGGGGATGGATGAATTTTTACTTTTATTATGGCTGAAGGGTCTAGGGCTTAGTTTTACCTTTAGCAGGCTTTTTGGGGGGGCGTTTGTTGGGGGTCATTTTGGTGTATGGATCGAGGAGATTTTCGAGGCGTTCGGTGTCGTTTTGAAGCGGCGATCGATCTAGATGCGATCGAGCAGCGACTTCTTTGGGGTAGGGTGGTCTGCGCGGAGGTTGGGGGGCATGGTTTCGGGGTGACTCCCATTTGCTTTTAAGCACTTAAATCCTTCATTTAACTGGTTCCCAAGCTCTGCCTGGGAACCGATGTAAGCGAGGCTCTGCCTCGGCCCAGACTATGGAGGCAGAGCCTCCGGATATGCGTTACCAGGCAGAGCCTGGTAACGAGTATAATCATTTAGGATTGCTCTAGCTAAGCTAACCATTAGAATCAATATCGCCCATGACAGCAAGCGCTAACTTAAACTTAAGTTCTTCACTGAAATCTTCCTCGAAAATAAAAGACTCAATCAGTTCACCTAAAAACTCTTTAGAAATTTTTCCTTCTGCTATCCAGACGGCGATATTTTCCATTTCTAGGACAAACTTTCTTACCACAAAATCGTAACCATTGAGCTTTAGAAAATAAGCTCCCAATGCAATACTAGAGCGTTTATTTCCGTCATAAAAAGCATGAAACTTGTTGACAGCAAAAACTAGGTGAGTTAATTTGTGGTGAATCTCAGGATAATAGAGATCGTTTTGAATATGTTCTAATGCGCTCTCTAGTAGACTCGGATTATTAGACCCCGAAAAGCCGCCTGAGTTTTCGATAATCCAATCATGCAGCTCGATCGCATAGTGAATGTCAAAGTAAAAAAAAGCTGCTGCCATAACTTACCGATCCTTCAATCGCTTAAATACAGCCAAAAGAGCCGGATCGGAAAGTTGCTCTTCTAAAGAACGGCTGGTTTCTCCTAAAAATTTCTCAAAGTCGCTCTCTGGAACACTTTGGATATAGGCTTCTAATTTTTGATGCAGAGCATCCCGAAACCCTAAATCACGACTGGCCATTTTGATGCGGGCATCTTCAATAATGGGTTTTAGGTAGGGGTTTTCCTCTGCCGATTCAAATAGCGAATCAACCTCTTTTTGTTTCAGCTTTCGTCCCACCTTTTCTGACTCGGCTTTCAATTCTGCTGCCAAACCATTCTCTAGACTGGCAATGGCGATGAGAACTTCGGCATACATGGTATCACGGGGGCAATCTTTTTTGCCCAAGCTTAGGATCTGTTTATATTCTTCCGCCTTCTCTCGGAAAACAATCTGATACACTTTGTTGGTGTAAATGCCATACTTAAACTTGCCCATGTCCAGGTAATTATCAAGGGCATCGGTAAAGGTTTTACGATAGCTAATTTCCTGATACACCGCAGGTAAGTAATTGTTATCTCTTTGGTTAATATATTTGGTATGTCCGCCTGCCCTTTCTGCCATTACGTCAATGACGATATCTAAGATGCGCGATCGAATTGCACGGGCCCGATCGCTCTCTACCAGCACCATCGCTAGATTGAGGGTTGCCCGAAAGGTGAACACACCTAATGTCGGGGTTTTGTTACCGTAATCAGTTACGGAGACATCCAGCAAAGCCTTGAAATCTCGAAGTTTCTGGCCTCGTAGCACCCTATAGCCATTAGTCTTCAGCTCATCGTTGTGACTGGATAGATACTTTTCAATTGTACTTTCGCTGATACCGAAGATTTCAATCAGTTGTTGTTTGGTAAATAGCAGTTCTTCTTCATAGTAAGTGCCTCCTAATCCTAAGTATTCTTCTATTTTTTCTAGCGCATAGCGATTGTT
This sequence comes from Microcoleus sp. Pol12B5, assembly GCF_036701335.1. NCBI lineage: Bacteria > Bacillati > Cyanobacteriota > Cyanophyceae > Oscillatoriales > Microcoleaceae > Microcoleus > Microcoleus sp. Pol12B5. Next base: position 51,953 of record NZ_JAUBQQ010000001.1, read on the forward strand.
GAGGATATTTTGGCGATCGCGTGGCGATGAAGTTAAATCTTTTGCCATCATCATTTTTCTCCTTTGGTTTTACGTTTGGCAGACTTGTTGAGGGGCGCTGGCTGACTGGTCATTTTTGTGTACAATTCAAACAGTTTTTCGAGGCGTTCGGTGTCGTTTTTGAAGCGACGACCAATGTAGATTCGTTCCAGGATTTCGTCATTACGATCGTGCGCTTCCCTAACCAGAGGGAATTCGGTATCCATACGATCGCGATCGTACATTTCGGCGATCGTGGCTGGGAAATAGTGCTCTCGCGCTAGCAGGATATCTTCGGCGCAGCGGGTGAGGTCGGCTTTGTTTTGATCGGTGAGGGTGGGGACGGGGAAGGTGTTCCAGCCGAGGGTGTTGGAGTAGCGAAAGTCGGTTTTTAGTTTGCCGCAGACGGTGGCGATCCAGACCAGGTGAAGGCGGGAGGCGATCAGCGCCATATTCCAAAGCGGAGCATCGTAGAGAGCGAAGGCACTCCCATAAACAATTGTTGGTTTTTTCAGGAGTGCAACTGGTAGATAATCACGATTTTCAGAAGAGTGAATAGGTAAAGCAATTGCATACTCTTCTTCACCTGTTTGTCGTATTTCACCAAAACGATGTGGTGTTTCAGCGGCTCGTCTAGTTGCTTCTTTTTTGCTTTCTAACCGCATTTTTCTGACGGCTTCAATTCTTCTTGAAATAGACGAAATTTCACAAGATCGAGTGAGATCATTTTTCCCAATCCATATGCAATAACGTTGCAGACCTCTGATCACCTCAGCAGACCCCAAGAAGGGTCGGATAAATTCATTTTCCTGATCTCTACTTAGACCAAGGCTTTGCTTTTCCTCTAAACTAAGCAAGAGATAGCCACCATCAATAGGATAGTTCCCTTTCACCATTTCCGATAAACTGTTTAACCTTTTTTGTGATGGGGAGAGATGGACGTACTGCCCCGGTGCAAGATATGGATTGATAGATGATACTACCTGCTCTTTTACTACGCCTTCACGATCAACCGAAAAAAGTTTACGTTTTTCCTGAATGCAATTCGATAGACCAACAATTATTACAGTCACCCCGGCATTGTAACTGGCGAGGTTAGCCCACTTAAAGCTTGTATGAGCAAAGGATATTTCTATACCCCTCTCAAATAAAATAGGCCACAAAAGTGGAACTTGCTGACCTTGACAAAGAGAATTCGTGGTTACAAACGCAGTTACTGTCTGAGTTGACAGACTATATTCTGCTGCCTTAAAAAACCACCCCGCCACATAATCAAGAGCTTTCCAATTAGATAGTTTTCCGTTAAAAATCTGATGCAAGTCATCTTTGTGATGGCGTTCTTGCTCTCGGCTACCTAAATAGGGCGGATTTCCGCAGATATAGGTTTCTCCCCCCTCGTTCTCAAAATCAATCTCCGCCACTTCCCGCGTCTCGCCAAACAAATCCAAATCCTCGCGCTGCACCTTCACCCCCGCGCCCGTCGGCGGACAAAGACTCAACCAATCCAACCGCAACGCATTCCCACAGGTAATCCAGTTATCATCCTTCAGCGGCAAAAACTCCGCCAGCGCCAGCTTTGGCCCTCGATACATCACATCACATTGATACTCGGCAATAATCAACGCCAACCGCGCAATCTCACAGGAAAAGTGACGCAATTCAATTCCCCGAAAATTCGTCAGCGGAATCTCAGACTTGCGATCGCCCTCACCCCGAAGACGATTAATCTCCCACTCAATCTCGCGCATTTTCTTATACGCAATCACCAGAAAATTCCCCGATCCACAAGCCGGATCGAAAACCCGAATTCGCGCTATCCGTTGCCGCAAATTCAGCAGCTTGCGGGCATTCTCCCCCGCTGCCTCCAATTGCTCCCGCAAATCATCCAAAAACAGCGGATTCAATACTTTGAGGATGTTGGGTACACTCGTATAGTGCATCCCCAACGCCCCCCGCTCCTCATCATCCGCCACCGCCTGAATCATCGAGCCGAAAATATCGGGATTAATCTTTGTCCAGTCGAGATTGCCAACATGAAGCAGGTACGATCGGGCAATCTTGCTAAAACGCGGCACCGCCACCCCGCCCGAAAACAGCCCTCCATTCACATAGGGGAATCCATCTGCCCAATTCCGAATCTTCGCCGCCTCCCGATCCTTAAGCGGCGTACACATCGCCCGAAACATCTCCGACAGCACCTCGTGCGTATTCGACGAATCACTCGCACTCATTTGTTCGATGGTGGCAGTGAAGAGGGCATTGCTGTGAAAGATATTCGTATCCTCCGCAAAGAAACAGAAGATTAGTCGCGCCATGAAGTGATTTAACGCTTCCCGGCGATCGGCCTTGTCCCACTCCGGGTTCTCCTTCAGCAACTCGACATACAGGCGGTTGAGGCGCCCCGTAGCCTTGATATCAAAGGCATTCTCACGGATCTGCTTGACTGTCGTAATGCCCGCCAAGGGCAGAAAAAAACCGAAATGGTTGTGAAAGTCCGGGTAATCGCAAGCGACTATCTCCCCATCAGCGAGGTTTTCCGCCTCAAAACTTTTGCCATCGGTGGCCAGGATAAACTTAACCTTATACCGAGCCGTCGCGGCACTATCCCGCAACGCCGTGAGGGTGTTTGTCACCTCGCCTTCCGGGCAAACCTTCACATGGATATTGTTACGCTGGAGCACGCCACCGAGATCCGATTGGTTTGAGCCACCGCTTTTGCTTTTGAGCCGCTTGAGAGTCGTCGGCTTGTTACCAAAGGCTTCGAGGAAGGCAAAGGGGAACTCTTCCGAGTCAAAGGGCGCTTCAGCCAGCCTGGAAACTGCTTCTTCGATTTCGATTGCATTCATACTTCGACCATAGGTAGCTCAGGGGCGGTAGCTCAGAGGTTCCATTATCGCCTGTTAACGCAATTTTGGATTTTACCTGATTTGTCGATCGATCTTCTGAGTTCAATCGACACCACCAATGATTAACTCTGCGATGTAGAAATGCCCAGAAAATCTCTGGGAACCCAATGTCTATTAATATCATGTGCGATCAATTAATTATAATATGCCGATCGGGCGGGTTTTTGAGATTGTCAATTATTGGCAGATATTCTTGGTGAGGGGAACCCTACAAAAATCGAGGTCGATCGATCGGACATGATATAATTCCGATGCTACCAGAAACGATATTACCAGCCGCTACAACATTAGCTTAATTAAAAGAACGCAGACGAAATTTCATCTGCGTTCATCTGTGTTTATCTGCTAATATCTGCGGTCAAAAAACATCCCAATCCCACTACTTCGCCGCAGGCAAAGACAACTGAGGCGAAGTTTTAGGAGAGCTTCCATTCACGGGAATCGCCTCCGGTTCCTGCGAAAGCAAAAACTCACGAATAACCCTAGCAACTGCTCTTTGAGCTAAACCGCCGACTACTTTCTGGCCCATGTTCTGCACTTCCGGTTTCACCAACAACTGCGGAAGTAGCTGCAATACTTTCATCGTGTCAAAACCGGGAGTTGATTGCAAAATATCCCAAATCCGCTTGATGTGTTCTAAGTTTTTTTGTTCAGTTTGTGAAACCACAGGTTGATTTGCCTTGACTCCAAACCATTCGCCGACGACTGCTTTGGCGTTAGCAACAGCATTGCTGGAAAGTGTGTCCAGACTTTTGACTAATTCGAGGACAATACGATCGCGAATAAAATCTCCTCTTTGGGAAAATAAATATTCTAAAGCTTGGTTCAAGAGTTTGCTGACATCATAATCCTCGCTCTCGCGGGCATTGTTGAGCAAGTTTTCTAAGCGGTTCCAGCGGAATTCGCCTTGTTTGAACAGCAAATCTTGCAGGGATGCTCTCAATTCCGGTGCGGGGTCGCTCAACAGCCGTTTTGCAACGTAAGGATAGGCTTTGCTCAACACTTTGAATTCTGGATCGACATTAATGGCAATCCCTTCTAACGTAACGAGCGATCGAATAATCAAAGCATAGTAAGCTGGAACTCGGAAAGGATATTCGTACATTACCGCCGAGAGTTCGTCAGTAATGCTTTTGAAATTGAGTTCGGCAACGCTAGCACCCAAAGCATTGTTAAATACCCCCGCCAAAGCTGGAATAATTGGCGTTAAATCGGTGTCGGGAGTTAAAAACTCTAACTTGACATAATCTTTTGCTAAACCTTCAAAGTCGCGGTTCACCAAATGCACTACCGCTTCCAACAAGCCGTACCGTTGATAAGGTTTAACTTCGCTCATCATCCCGAAATCGAGATAAGCCAACTGACCGTCAGGAGTTGCCAAAAGATTGCCGGGATGGGGGTCGGCGTGAAAGAAACCGTGTTCGAGAAGTTGTCTGAGAGAGCACTGCACCCCCACTTCAATTAAGTAAGGAGCATCTATTCCTTGAGCTTTAACGGCCTCTAAATTCGTAAGTTTGATGCCGGTGATCCACTCCATTGTTAAGACGCGGCGGCGGGTATATTCCCAGTAGATGCTGGGAACATAAATGTCTTTGATGTGACCGTAGAGTTGGGCAAACCGTTCGGCATTTTGACCTTCGTGGGTGTAGTCCATTTCTTCGTAAATGCGCTCGCCCAACTCGTCCATAATGGCTGCGAGGTCACTGCGAATTATTTTGAAGTTGTTTTGTGCCCAAACTGCAAGACGCCGGAGGATGTAGATATCTAAGCCGATGTTTTCGGCTAAACCTGGTCGCTGGACTTTGATTGCGACTGTTTCTCCGGTTTTGAGTTTGCCTTTGTAGACTTGTCCGAGAGATGCTGCGGCGATCGGATCGGGGGTGATTTCTGCGTAGATGTCTTTGGGGTGGGCGCCCAATTCTTCTTGAATGAATTGATATGCTACTTCGTTGGGAAATGCTGGCAATTGGTCTTGCAGCGTTGTTAGTTCTTCTAAATATACTGGCGGTACTAAGTCGGGGCGTGTTGAGAGTGCTTGTCCGATTTTGATGAAAGCTGGGCCGAGTTGGCCGAGAATTTCCCGCAGTCGGACGGCGCGACGCTTTTCGTTGGTGGCGGTACGACCTGTTTTGCCGTCGAACCACACACTGAAGGCAAAGCTAAAAAATGTCCAAACAACGCTCGACAGCCTTCCCCAAACTTGTAGGGGTCGATTTCGGTACAGGGCTGCGATCGCCACTGGATCGTACCGAACAGCATCTCCGGCCAACTCGAAAGCTATGTCTCTGGCTGATTTGAGCCGATCGTCCGTTACGACATCCGTCTCTAATGATACTGGTACTGCTGGCAGGGGAATTGTATTTGCATCTTGGAGATTGCCGAGTACAGCCTGAGTCCCTGAATTTACATAAGTTTGCGGGGAGGCTGGCGATACTGTCTTGACATTCATAAATCAGACCTAGTGTGAAGCATTGTAAATATATTGTAACAATTTAAGGAAGAAGACCCTTCTTCCTTCTTATATACTTAGTCGCCGCTGGATCTTTGGAGTCGATCGCGAAGGCCTGATAGTTGCGATTGGCTGCTGACGGGCGATCGAGGTTGGGGCATTTCGGTATCGGGCCAGTTCGGTAAGTCGTTACAGGGACAGAACTCCGGGGGCATTCCGGTTTGTTTGAACACTACGGGCATAGCGCAGCGCGCGCAGGGACTGATTTCCCAAGCTGGCGTCAGCAGTTGGGCAATTGTTTCGTTTGTGCCTTCGAGGTAACAGTCTCCGCTGTCGCGGGAGATGATTTTTTGCCAGCAGTCTTCAAATTCCTGGCTGTAGCGATCGCCCGCATTTACCGATTGGGGCAGCAGCGCTTCGGAACCGTTGCGAATTAATACTTTTTTGCCTAACTGAAACCAGTAAGCAATATATTTTCTTACTTCACTATCTGATGCCATAACTTTTAGTCTACCCTTAAACTAATTGATTATTTTAGATTTTAATGGGAAATTCTCACTCTTTCTTAAGAGACACTTTATCTTTTACATATTTTCCCAATTTGGCTATTCCTCATGTCAAATTATTCTGCGCTTCGCCCTAGGGAGTATGTTTTTTGACTAATTTATGTGACTCTTGAGTTGTCAATCTTAGTTAAAATTATACCTAAGTTTCAGTTAAAATTGTCCATCGGGAAACCGATATTTTTTCTCCCTTGTCGATCGTGACTCCGGCTGTTAATTTTCCGCTACGGGCGGCAGCGGGGTACCCAGAGCTCTTAGATCCAAAGCGTAGCCTCCGGTGGCGAGATAAACAGTATCGGCGATCGCCCCGATGTGGCGCACCAGAGTACCGAGGCGATCGCGAAACAGCCGCCCCGCCGGATAAGCAGGCACAACGCCCCATCCGGTTTCTTCCCCTACCAAAATTACATCAGCCGCCGCCGACTTCAAACAGGCTAGCAAATCTTGCTGCGTAGTCGCCCAAACAGCAGCTTCTTGTTCCAAAAGATTTGCCGTCCAAGTTCCCAGGGAATCAATCAACAAGCAATCTGACGGCTTGCCTGCTTGCACAACTGCCGATAATTCGATCGGCACTTCTAGAGTTGCCCAATCAACTGGACGGCGATTTCGGTGCTGATCGAGGCGACGAAGCCACTCCAAATCGGCTTCATCAACCTGGCCGGTAGCCACATAGATTACTTGTTTTCCCGAACCCGCCGCCAGAGTTTCGGCCCATTCACTTTTGCCGCTTCGGGCCGGTCCAGTTACTAAGATTAATTGTCTAGATGTGGTGGGTTCTGAGTTAGTCATTAGTCATTAGTCAGCATTCATTAGTCAGCAGTCACATACCAAGGATTAAACACAATTATCCATTACCAATTACCAATTACCCATTACCCATTACCCATTATGATTTAAACGGCCAACTACCAAATGCTTTTTAAGCGATAATAGCATTGATGAGACAATATCAGAGTAAGTCGATCGAGAACCCCCGTATTTCCCAAGCTGTTATTTATGCCAGATCATCCTCAGATCTCAGCGATTATTTGCACCCACAATCGCGCCGCCTATTTAGGTGGGGCGATCGACAGCTTGCTGGTACAGGATTTTCCCGACAACTTTGAAGTAGTGGTAGTGGATAACGCTTCTAGCGATTATGCAAGCCCCGAAAGTTCGACCTCGCGCACCCGCGAGGTGGTAGAAGCAAGACAGGGCGATCGGCGCCTCAAGTACGTCTGGGAACCCGAAATCGGTCTGTCAGTAGCCCGGAACACAGGCGCTAAGCAAGCTCGCAGTGAAATATTAGCTTATCTCGACGACGACGCTATTGCTGAGCCGAATTGGCTCAGGGTGCTGCACGCGGCTTATCAAAGCAATCAAAAACTCGCCGTAGCTGGTGGCAAAGTCAATTTGCTCTGGCCTTCGGGAGTCAGCCCGCCCGAATGGCTGTCACCCGGATTGGCCCAGAACTTGGGAGCATATGATTTAGGCGATACTTGCCTGTACGTGACTGCTCCCGGTTTGACTCCCAGGGGAGTAAACTACTCAATCCGGCGCGCTTTTCTCGAACAAATTGGCGGCTTCGATGTCAAACTCGGTAGAGTCGGCAAAAAGTTGCTGTCAAATGAAGAGTTGCGGGCCACAGAATTAGCTTTAGAGTTAGGTTGGCAAGTAGTTTATCTACCTGATGCCCTGGTGCTTCACCATGTCGCGACAGAAAGGCTCAACAAAGCTTGGTTTCTAGAGCGCGGGTGGTGGCAAGGCATCAGCGAGTGTTATCGCGAACAATTGTCCGATCGAGCCGGTATTGCTCAGCTTGGGCGGGGGGGTGAAAGAATCTTGAGGGGTGTCTGGAAGTCTTTTAAATATATTAGAGATCCAGGGCTGCGCTTTGAAAATTTCGTTTTTGCCTGGGGTCAAATCGGTTATTTGAGCGCAGCCATCCGCGGCCTGATTTTTGCACCGAAATCGACCAGCAGGCATTAGGCTATAGGCAATATCCCTCGCTGCTCAAGTCGTCGGCGCGGCTGTGCCGATCGCATTTCATCCACCAAAACTCGACCGCATTCAGGTTCAAGCACTCGATTATGACATCTAGTTCATCCAAGATTCCGGTTTCAGTTCTCATTCCGGCAAAAGACGAAGAACTTAATCTACCAGCGTGTCTGGCCAGCATTGCTAGGGCGGATGAAGTTTTCATGGTTGACTCCCAAAGTAGCGATCGCACGGTAGAAATTGCCATCAGCACCGGCGCAAAAGTAGTGCAATTCTACTTCGACAACCGCTGGCCGAAAAAGAAAAATTGGTCTTTGGACAATCTGCCCTTTCGCAACGAATGGGTATTAATTGTCGATTGCGACGAGCGCATTCCCCCAGAACTTTGGGACGAAATCGCGCAGGCGATCGAAGACCCCAATTTTGACGGCTACTACCTCAACCGCAAAGTCTTCTTTTTAGGCCAGTGGCTGCGTTACGGCGGCAGATATCCCGACTGGAATTTGCGTTTGTTCAAGCATCAAAAAGGACGTTACGAAAATCTCGGCACTGAATCCGTCCCCAATACTGGCGACAACGAAGTTCACGAACACGTGATTTTAGCTGGTCAAGTCGGCTACTTAAAAAATGACATGATCCACGAGGATTACCGCGATTTATTTCACTGGATAGAACGGCATAACCGCTATTCTAATTGGGAAGCTCGCGTTTATTACAATATTATTGAAGGGCGCGACGACAGCGGCACTATTGGCGCTCACTTATTTGGAGATGCTGTGCAGCGGAAACGCTTTCTTAAAAAAGTTTGGGTGCGGCTGCCGTTTAAACCCATGCTCAGATTTATTTTATTTTACTTCATTCAGCTCGGCTTTTTGGATGGAAAAGCTGGCTATATTTATGCAAGGTTATTGAGTCAATATGAGTATCAAATTAATGCAAAACTTTACGAGCTGCGTTGTTGTGGCGGTCAGTTGAATGTGGCAGAACCAGAGCCGCCTCTGTCGCCAGCAGTAGTTATTACTCAGGAGACCGAAGTTAAATTGCCGTGAGAATATCTGTTATTCAGCGTGGACGAAAGTTTGTGTAGCCGGAGTTTCAACCGCCTGGTTTATGCACAAAAGAAGTAAAATTTATGGCAAAATAAGAATTACTCATTTAATCGATCGCCCTTATCCCAATGGCTATCCTTTGGCATTTACCAAGGAATACCATTAACAGGGGTACTTATTTACATCAGCACGAAAAAACTGGACAATTGTTGTCAGGATTGCTAAAGACCGATCGCAGTAAAGCCAGCCCAGTAATGAGGTTCAGCAAAGGAAAACGGCTTGCGATTCAGTGTGCCATTCAGAGGAGATTGATTGCGAGTTCGTTCGTTTGGGGGCACTTACTAAAATGTTTGATCGATTTCGGGTTTGAGGTCTTGTAAGACGGCTTCCAGCTTCTCTGAGGTCAGATTCCGCAGCCATTGTTGTGCCTCATTGAGAGCAGTAACGGTTGACAAAGTTTTTATGTTTTCATAGAACCGAATCCGTTGATTCTTTTACGGTAGGCTTCTCCCAGATTATGTTGCGTTATTGCCCAATCTTGGGGAAAAGCTTCACGGGTGTAAACTTCGAGGGCGGCGGTGTAAAATGCGATCGCCAGTTCGATATTCTCTGCTTTGTCTCCTCTGATTCTGTTACGGTAGGCATTTGCCAGATTATTTTGCGTCATAGCCCAATCTTCGGGAAAGGCTTCGCGGGTGTAGACGGATAATGCAGCAGTGAAAGATGCGATCGCCATTTCGATATTCTCTGCTTTCTCTCCCCTAATTCTGTTATAGTAGGCTGCTGCCAGATTATTTTGCGTCATAGCCCAATCTTCGGGAAAGGCTTCGCGGGTGTAGACGGATAATGCAGCAGTGAAAGATGCGATCGCCATTTCGATATTCTCTGCTTTCTCTCCCCTGATTCTTTTATAGTAGGCTGCTGCCAAATTATTTTGCGTCATAGCCCAATTTTCAGGAAAATTATCGCGGGTGTAGACGGTTAATGCAGCAGTGTAAGATG
>NZ_JAUBQQ010000001.1:62016-62776 GCF_036701335.1 Microcoleus sp. Pol12B5
CGATAGCCATTTCGATATTCTGAGCTTTCTCTCCCCTGATTCTGTTAGAGTAGGCTGTTGCCAGATTATTTTGCGTCCCTGCCCATTTTTGGGGAAAGGCTTCGCGGGTGTAGACGGTTAATGCAGCAGTGTAAGATGCGATAGCCATTTCGATATTCTGAGCTTTCTCTCCCCTGATTCTGTTAGAGTAGGCTGTTGCCAGATTATTTTGCGTCATTGCCCAATTTTCGGGAAAATTATCGCGGATGTAGACGGTTAATGCAGCAGTGTAAGATGCGATCGCAACTTCGATATTCTGAGCTTTCTCACCCCTGATTCTGTTGCTGTAGGCATTTGCGAGATTATTTTGCGTCGTTGCCCAATTTTCGGGAAAATTATCGCGGATGTAGACGGTTAATGCAGCAGTGTAAGATGCGATCGCAACTTCGATATTCTGAGCTTTCTCACCCCTGATTCTGTTACTGTAGGCATTTGCCAGATTATTTTGGGTCTGGGCCCATTTTTCGGGAAAAGCTTTGCGGGTGTAGACGGTTAATGCAGCAGTAAAATATCCGATCGCCATTTCGATATTGTCAGCTTTCTCTCCCCTAATTCTGTCACAGTAGGCATTGGCCAGATTATTTTGCGTCATTGCCCAATCTTGGGGAAAGGCTTCGCGGGTGTAGACGGATAATGCAGCAGTGAAATATCCGATCGCCAGTTCGATATTCTGTGCTTTATCTCCCCTGATTCTGTTACGGTAGGCTTCTCCCAGATTATT
>NZ_JAUBQQ010000001.1:62876-153441 GCF_036701335.1 Microcoleus sp. Pol12B5
AAATATCCGATCGCCAGTTCGATATTCTGTGCTTTATCTCCCCTGATTCTGTTACGGTAGGCTTCTCCCAGATTATTTTGCGTCATTGCCCAATCTTGGGGAAAAGCCTCGCGGGTGTAGACGGTTAATGCAGCAGTGAAATATCCGATTGCCATTTCGATATTCTCTGCTTTCTCTCCCCTAATTCTGTTAGAGTAGGCAACTCCCAGATTATTTTGCGTCATTGCCCAATCTTGGGGAAAAGCCTCGCGGGTGTAGACGGTTAATGCAGCAGTGTAAAATGCGATCGCCCTTTCCAGGTTACTCGCACGATCGCCTTGAGGATATTGTTGGTAAATATCCCCCAGCCGCCCCAAAGCAGCCGCCTCTCGTAGGCGATCTTTCAAATTCCTAGCAATTTCTAAAGACTGCTGATAGGGATCAAATACCCGTTCCCACAATCCTAAGTCACGGTAAATATCACCTAACTGTAACAAAGTGTCAGATTGCGCCTGGGGTAAGTTCAATTTTTCTTGTAAGGCAAGTGACTTGTCAAAGAAATGAATTGCCCGATCGATCTCCTGTGAATAATCCTGTGCTTGGCGCGTCTTTACCCGATTTGCATAAGCATTAGCAACTCGATTGTATACGGTTGCTAATGCAGGAGTTTCCCTAGCTTGTTTCTCCAGATTTTCAACCTGTTCTAACAGTTCATCTAGGGGTAAACTCAGTCTTCTCTCTGGATCAATCAGCAGAGAACTTTCCCCAGTCGTGTTAACCACACCCGTTTCTGGCACCGCAGGCGACACAAATCGAAATACGCCACTGCGCCAACTCCAAAAATCCCGCGCTTCCAGACTCAAGCGACTCAGAATATTTGGTGTTACCCAAAGTACGATCGGAAAAGGAAACTCCCGCAACCCCTCCCGCGTCCATTGCAAATAGCCGAAAAAACGCCTTAACTCGGACTTATGGTTAGAGTCAGCTTGTGACACACTATCCCTCAAAGCCTCCGTTCCCGTTACAGTAATTGCGGCTGATGCGTGGGGCGCTTTTAACTCTGGGCGATCGTTGACAAGTTGCTCCAAGGCCGCTCTCAGGCTAGGTTCTTTTTGATTCAAAACCACGCGATAACTGGGGATATGGCCAGCAAGTTCTGCCTCGTAACGATTAATAATCTGGGTTTGAAAATCTCCCGGTTTACAGGAGGCAATCAACAATGACAATACACCTTGACTTGCTTCAATTAAAGAGACAAGACGATCGTAACTATCCTCATTGATCGATTGATTGTCCACGATCTCACTGTTGAGCATTTACCCCTCCGATCCAATTAGTCCACGCCGCTGCAATATTTCCCGAACTACTGGATGCACTCCAAACCACAAATCGTCGTTGCGATATTCTAAGATGTAGAGCGTGTGCAATAAATCTAGGAAATCCTGATTCATCCCATCTTCGGGTAAATAATTTTCGTACACCTCCACTAGAATTTGATAGCGGTTTTTTCCCAGGGGCTCTGTTAAATCAATCCGATATTCTTTAATAGCGTTTTTCAAAATCTCAGACGTAATTATCAAATCTTGCTTGTCTGGTGTGCGGCGTAACTGCTTCAAACATAACCCACAGCACTGACTAGCCAAACGAATAAATTCTCGCAATGCACCACCACTTTTGACGATCATCATCTGAGTTGCTTCCGGTTCAATCAACTCCTTGGGGATTCGCTTGTAAAGAATTTCCTCAAATAGTTTTACCGCTTCTGGGACAGGAGAGGCATTTGGAACTCTATCTTCTCCACGCGGAAACAACTTTGTCGCCCACATGGATTGAATCTTATTATTAGTGGCATTCTGAATAATTCCTCGCAACGACAGATCTCGTGTCGCTGCCATTGGCATTGTATAAATAATCCTAAATTGAGGCTGAAATAAGGCACTAATATTATTTCTATAAACACGATCGACAATCTCTAGATCGAGTTTATCAAGATCATCAATCACGACCATAATTTCTTTTCCGCACCCCGCTTGAATCGCACTAGCGATATCGTTAATAGTATCAACCAAGTCGGATATGCGTCTCGAAAACTCAATCGTAATTTCCTCACGAATCACAGAGTTGGCTTTCAAAGTTGCTTTAAACTTGGCCAATAACTTCACAAACAAAGCATTTACACCCGCTTCTCCACTCGTTTCTAGCTCAATGCTAGAATCAACTGAACTTCCCTCTGTTCGAGTATGTTTACTAAACCACTGATAAAAAGCTTTTTTTGTTTTAGAACCGATTCTGATCTGGCGTTCTTCTGCTGCTTCCATAAGCTTTACTGCCATAGCAAACAAAATGTTGACATGATTCACATCTGACATTTCAACCACGTCAGAGATTGAAAAGAACACTACAAAGTAGCGATTCTGCGTGTTCTGGCAAAATTGAGCCAGCAATGTCGATTTGCCTGACCCAAGATGCCCCGTAAAAATGATTTTGTTGTCTGCTGAGCAATCTTCAACCAAATGATCCAATTCTTCTAAAATCTCTGTGCCATATTCCACATGAAATTTATTCAGTTGCTGTGGGGTGGTCAAAGGAAGTAACGGAAGATTCTGGAAGGCTTTTTGGAAGGATTCCAGCCGGTTGTTGGTCATAGGGAATATATATGGACTATAACTCTTAGTTTATCACAATTCCCTGTAATCTCACCCCTCTACTGCTAATTATTGGCTTTTCCTTTCCGGTCTCTGCCAACTGTGCCGCTACTTTCTTGAAACTTGCAGAAACCCCCACCAAATCCAGCCGTTCTGAGTTTCCTGTCAAATCTGAGTTTCTTCACCGTTGAGGCAATTCAGCAGGGTGTGAATTAATGGCAGATAGGCTTGAGCGCGGTTTTATTTTATTGGGAGGAGTTGTCAATAACACCAATATTTATCTTATCATAATTAGGGGAAGGTTCTCCAGCTCACTTCACAAAACTTGGATTTTTTACCGCAGATGGTGGCAGATCTACGCAGATAGACGCAGATGAAGAGATGTTATTTAATAAGTTCTTCGAGGGATGGAAAAAGCAATTTTTCTGCACTCAGTTTTTCGCAATCACAAGGCTGTTGACTTGCGGATATAGCTGATACTTTTCCCAGCAGCAATTGGATGCTTTCTATTAGCAGCGGTAGAGTTAATAAAATAATTGATGCTGATACCAGCAAGCTAATCAAGCCGTCAGCCCAATTCCAGTGTAGCCACGCTACGGCGATCGCAGCTATAATTACTCCAACCGATGAAAATATGTCGGCGACTGCGTGCAGAAAGGCGCTTTTGAGATTCAAGTCGCCGTGACAGCAGGAATGCAAGCAACAAGCATTAATCGAGTTGATGCTTAAACCGACTATGGCGGTAATTAACATCGGGAGCCCTTCTACTTCGGGGGTTGGGGACTGCAAACGGCCGATAGACTCGGCGGCAATCCACAGGGCGATCGCTACTAAACTGATACTATTAATTAAAGCAGCAATGATTTCTCCTCGTTCAGGGATTGACGATTGTGCGATCGTACAATCTACGGATTTACTTTTGCGTTTGACTGAGGAGTACCAAGTCGCTGTCAAAGTTATTGCTAAAGCTGCTACATCTGAAAAAACGTGACCCGCATCTGCTAATAGGGACAAACTATGAGAATTAAGTGCGGCGATTAACTCTGCTACAAAAAAGCTGCTAAGCAGTACCAATGCTGTTTGTAAAAGTCGCACTTTGCCAATTCTGGGATTTGTATTCTCGCATTGTGCGATATCCTTGGCGTTTTCCGAGTCAAAATTGTCCCTAACTAGAAATGTCATGCAGCAGTCCTTAAGGTTAAACTCGATTTTAAATTAAACATTAAATTAACTATCAATGACCGATTATATACCAAATCCCCACCAAGATCCGGAAAAATTGATCGCAAATTCCCCAAGTTCTCAAATAAACGATCGTCCAATTAGCGACAATCACGCAAATACTTTGACAGGCGAATCTTTGGTTGATTTGCGCCGCTACGATCAATCAAAGTTCGATCGAGGAAAGCCTACTTGGGTAATTTTGGTTTGGTGGTTCGTGCAGGGGATCGCATTTCCTCTCACTCCACACCCTTTTAATCGCATCAGAAGCGGCTTGCTGCGGTTATTTGGAGCGAAAATAGGTCGGGGTGTGATCATTCGCCCCACCGCTCGTTTTACCTATCCTTGGAAAATTGCAATCGGCGATTACAGTTGGGTCGGAGATGATGTTGTATTGTACAGTCTCGATCGAATTGCGATCGGCAAACACTGCGTCCTTTCTCAAAAAAGCTACCTCTGCACCGGCACTCATAACCCTCACGACCCAGCCTTTGGCTTAATCACAGCACCTGTGATCATCAATAACGGCGTTTGGATTGCCGCCGACTGCTTCATTGGCCCTGGTGTAGAAATCGGTGCTAACGCTTTAATCGGAGCTCGCAGCAGCGTCTTTAAAAATATGCCAGCTAGCTTTGTTTGCACGGGAACACCTTGCCGTCCCCGCTATCAGCGAGAAATTAACCAAAGTTCGTAAGAGACATTGTACCGGGAAACTAAGCAGCTTTACAAGCTTGCTGCCGAATAGGAATTTCAATAACGAATTCTATTCCCTTTCCTAATCCAGGCTGGCAGTATAATCTGCCACCATGCTTTTCAACAATAATTTGGTAACTGATAGATAACCCCAACCCAGTTCCTTTACCGATAGGTTTGGTGGTAAAAAAAGGGTCAAATACTTTCTGTTGTAAAGTTTCGCAAACTCCCCGACCATTGTCACTAATATGAATAGCAACCCAATTCTCGTGAATTACTTTTGTAGAAATTTGAATGCGGTTCGGGTGTTGTTTGATTTCTGCAAACGAACGCTGCTGATTAGATTCATCTAAAGCATCAATGGCATTGGAAATAATATTCATGAACACTTGATTTAATTGCCCAGCATGGCATTCTACTGGTGGAATATGACCGTAATTTTTTATTATTTCAATCTCAGGATGCTCTGGTTTTGATTTTAAACGATGATGCAGGATGGTGAGTGTACTATCAATTCCTTCATGAATATTTACTGCTTTCACGTCTGCCTCATCGAGGCGAGAAAAGATTCGCATAGACTTGACAATCTCTTGAATGCGCTGCGTTCCTAAGTTGATTGAGTTAAGAACTTTTATAAAATCTTCCTCCACAAATTCTAGTTCTATTTCATCCATAGCTGCTTGAATTCGAGGGGTGGGGTTTACATAATCTTCTTGATAGAGGTGTATAATATTTAGTAAGTTATGAGCGTACTCTTGGGCATAACCCAGATTGCCAGAGATGAAATTTATAGGGTTATTTATTTCATGAGCAATCCCAGCCGCCATTTGCCCTAAGCCGGACATTTTTTCGCTTTGGATTAACTTAAGCTGCATTTGTTGTAAATCATCGTAGGCTTGGCTGACTTCTCTAACTTTTTCCTCCAATAAGATGTTTTTTTCTTCTAATTTATCAGCAAGAACATGAAGCTTTAAATGCAGCTTGACGCGAGCTAATACTTCCTCCTGTTGGAAAGGTTTGGTAATATAATCTACAGCCCCAAGCTTAAACCCCTCAACTTTATTAGCCGTATCCGAGAGCGCAGTCATAAATATAATGGGAATCTGTTTAGTTTCTGGATTAGCCTGTAATCGACGACAGGTTTCAAATCCATCAATTTCTGGCATCATGACATCTAACAAGATTAGATCGGGGAGAGCATATTTGACTCGCTCTAGTGCCATTTTGCCAGATTTGGCAACCCGAATTTCAAATCCTTCTTGGCTTAAGGCATCAGATAAGACACCCAAGTTAGCTGAATTGTCATCAACTATAAGAATCGTACCATTTGCTTGAGTTTCTGAATTCATAAACCTTACTTGTAGGACTCAATAAACGTTAAAATCTCTTCGTCTTGAAAGTCCTTTGCCATCTGATGCAATCTTTTAGCAAAGGGAATATATTGGGGATCTATTTCTTCAAGTAATACCGCCTGCTTAACTATTTCTAGGAAATTTCCTTTCATAGCCAGTTCGTATAGAATTTCCATTTCTTTAGCTGGCGGGGCAATTAGCTCATCGGTGTCTGAGCCGATCGCCAGGGGATCTTCATTAGCTTCATAAACCCATTCTAAATCAAGATACTGTTGTAATTTTTGCAGGAGTTCCGTGGCTTGAACAGGTTTGGGAATAAAAGAGTTGCCTCCTGCTTCTAAACTTCTGTATTGATCGGCTTCAAATACGCTGGCAGAAGAGACAATAATGATGATGTCTTTGAAGTTGTCCGATTCTCTAACCCGCTTAATTAGCTCGAAGCCATCTAGTTCGGGCATTAGTAAGTCGGTAACGATTAAATCTGGCTGTACCTCCAGAATTTTTTCCCAGCCTTCCTCCCCATCGTTTGCTTCAGACACCTCAAAGCCTAGCGGACTGAGCAAATTGCTAACTACGGAACGGTTAGCCCATTTGTCATCAATAACCACAATCTTAGGCTGGCGGTCTTTGATGCCGATAATCTGGCCGCGATGGTCAATTTGAGAAGTTTTCACCCATTCATCGGCTTGAGATAGATTGACATCAAACCAGAAAATACTGCCAACATTCATCTCACTTTGAACCTGAATGGTACTGCCCATTAGTTCTACAATCCTTTGGCTAATTGCCAGTCCTAATCCCGTACCTTCCGTCTGCCGCCTGCGATCTCCTACCTGCTCGAAGGGCTGAAAGATAGCTTGGAGTTGATCTTGGGCAATGCCGGTACCTGTATCGCGTATTTCAAAGCGAATTTTTTCTTCTGTGGCAAAGCTGACTATAAAAGTAACAGCACCCTCATCCGTAAATTTAATAGCGTTACTTAAAAGATTAATTAACACTTGTCGCAAGCGTTTTTCATCCGCATGAATACCGATCGGGAGTTCGGGGCTTGATGGAAAATGAAACTGAATTCCCTTTAGTTCAGCTCGGATACGACACATTTCTGCGACACCTTGCAGGAACGCCGGGAAATGAAAATCGGTGGGCATTAGTTCCACTTTCTGTGCTTCAATCTTCGACAAATCGAGAATATCATTGATTAACGTCAGTAAATGGGAACCGCACTGATAAATGACATCAATGCGCGATCGCTCTTCTTCATTCAAGACTTTGGAACGCTGAAGAATCTGCGCGTACCCCATGATGCCATTAAGCGGAGTCCGCAACTCGTGGCTCATGTTAGCAAGGAATTCACTTTTGGCCCGACTAGCTGCTTCTGCGGCTTCCCTTGCTTTTGCTTGTACGATTTCTGCTTGTTTGCGATCGTGGATATCGGTGCAAGTGCCAATCCACTCCCGGAGGCTGCCATCTTCATTTAGAATTGGCACCCCTCTAGCTTGAAAATAACGATAGTTTCCATCCGCTCCGCAGAGTCGTAATTCCATGTCATACAGGCTGTTCGTTTGCGCTGCTTCCATCCACACCTGAGCCGTTTGTTCGCGATCTTCCGGGTGAATTGCATCTAACCAGCCAAAACCAACCACCTCAGCTTCACTTTGTCCGGTGTAAGCTCTCAGAGTCGGTGTATCTGGGCATCTTCCTTCAGCATCCGCTGTCCAGACAATTTGGGACGTAGCAGCGATTAGCGATCGATAGCGTTCTTCGCTTTGTTTGATAGCATCTTCGGCTTGTTTGCGATCGTGGATATCGGTGCAAGTGCCAACCCACTCCCGGATGTTGCCCTCTTCATCGAGAATTGGTACTCCCCTACCTTGAAAATAACGATAGTTTCCATCGGCTCCCCGGATTCGATATTCTATGTCATACACGCTTCTCGTTGTCACTGCTTCCATCCAGACCTGATTCGTTCGTTCGCGATCGTCCGGGTGAATCGCATCTAGCCAACCAAAACCAAGCGCCTCAGCTTCGGTTTGTCCGGTGTAAGCTCTCCAACTCGGCATATCTGGACATCTTCCTTCAACATCCGCTGTCCAGGCAATTTGGGACGTGGCAACGATTAGCGATCGATAGCGTTCTTCGCTTTGTTTGATAGCATTTTCGGCTTGTTTGCGATCGTGGATATCATTGCAAGTACCAATCCACTCGCGGATGTTGCCATTTTGATCCACAATTGGCACTCCCCTACCTTGAAAATAACGATAGTTTCCATCCGTTCTCCGGATTCGATATTCTATGTCAAACAGGCTTTTTGTTTGCACTGCTTCCATCCAGGCCTGACTCGTTCGTTCCCGATCGTCTGGATAAATTGGATCTAACCAGCCAAAACCAAGCACTTCAGCTTCAGTTTGCCCGGTGTAAGCTCTCCAACTCTGTAGATCCGTGCCTTTTCCTTCAGCATCAGTTGCCCAGACGATTTGGGATGTCGCGACCATTAGCGATCGATAGCGTTCTTCGCTTTGTTTGATCGCATCTTCCGCTTGTTTGCGATCATGAATATCGATGGAAGTGCCAACCCACTCCCGGATGCTGCCATCTTCATTCAGAATTGGCACCGCTCTAGCTTGAAAATAACGATAGTTTCCATCCGCTCCCCGGATTCGATATTCTATTTCATACAGGGTTTTCGTTTCCACTGCTTGCATCCACACCTGATTCGTTCGTTCGCGATCGTCCGGGTGAATTGCATCTAACCAGCCAAAACCAACCACTTCGTCTACGGTTTGTCCAGTGTAAGCTCTGAAAGTTGGTATATCTGGGCATCTTCCTTCTGCATCCGTTATCCAGACCATTTGGGACGTAGCAGCGATTAGCGAACGATAGCGTTCTTCGCTTTGTTTTAGTGCATCTTCGGCTTGTTTGCGATCGGTAATATCTCGCACCACAGATAACGCATACAGCTTGTCATCCTGCCAATAGGGGGTTGCTGTAACTTCCACATCAATGCACTTGTTATCCTTGTGGACATCAATGGCATGACAGAAGAACTGCTTACCTGCCTTCACAGTTTCTAAGAAGTCCACAAATAGGTGGTAACTATCTGGGTGTATGAAGCCTCCAGGTGGTAGTTGAGCGAACTCCTCATAAGTGTAGCCGTGGATTCTGGCTTGCGCCGGATTGATGGCGACTACTTTTCCGGTTTCTAGTTCTGTGATGATAATGCCATCGTTCACCGACTCAAAAATACTGCGATACTGAGTTTCTTTATGTCGCAACGCTTCTTCCGCTTGTTTGCGATCGCTAATATCTCGTGTTGTGGCGATGATGCCCAGGATATTACCATCAGCATCCCGCCAAGGAGCCTTGGTAGTGAAAAAGGTCGCGGTGGTTTCACCATGAAAGACATCTTCCTCGTAAGTCTCAGTGATTCCTGTTGCCATGATTTGACGATCTTTTACCATCATTTCACTGGCAGTGTTAGGCGACAGTAATTCCAAATCATCTTTGCCGATGATTTCCTCAATTGGCTTGCCTATGAAGTTTGCCAAATTGGAGTTAAGCGCAACATGACGACCTTCCCGATCTTTAACGACAATGAAGTCTGGTGTACTTTCCAAAATTGACTTGAGCAGTGCATTACGATCGCGCAACTCTGCTTCCATTTGTTTGCGATCGTTAATGTTTCGTGCTATGGCGATCAGGCCGAGAATATTGCCATGAGCGTCCCGCCAAGGGGCTTTTGTGGTTAAAAAAGAAGTGTTCTCTTTACCATTGAAAACATCTTCTTCGTAGCTTTCAGTAATGCCTGCTTCCATGATCTGGCGGTCTTTTTCCATTATTGCAATGGCGGCAGCAGGGGGAAGGAGTTCCGAATCATCTTTACCGATAATTTCCTCAATTGGTCTACCGTAAAAGGATTTTGCCACAAAGGAATTAAGGGCAATATATCGGCCTTCCCGGTCTTTAACCACAATTATGTCTGGCGTACTTTCCAAAATAGAACTCAGCAAGACGTTGCGATCGCGCAGCGCAGCTTGCTGTTCGCGCAGAGCTTCTTCAGCTTGTTTGCGATCGGTAATATCTGTATTAGCCCCAATCCATTCCCGAATTGAACCATCCGCATTCAGTAGTGGTATACCACGACAACTCATGTACCGATATTCGCCGTCATAGCGGCGCATACGTAATTCATATTCATAGAGCGAGCGATTGGCCACGGCAGCCGACCATATACTAGCAACATGAGCGCGATCATCTGGGTGCATGGCATCTAGCCAGCCCCATCCTTTATACTCCTCAAATGTCTGTCCTGTAAATGCACCTAAAGTAGGTTGTTCGTTTGCCAATTCGCCATCAGCATTACCGATCCAAATAATTTGAGCGGTAGCTTCAATTAAAGAACGAAATCGCTCTTCATTTTGTTTGAGGACATCTTCTGCGTTTTTGCGATCGCGAATATCCCGCGTAATAGTGGCAATCCCTACCGGTTCATTAGTCTCTGGATGTCTAATCAAAAATAGGGTGTAATCTACCAGGATGGGTTGACCTGTCTGGAAATGTCTGAAGCGGAAATCACTCCGCCAACTTCCCTCTTGCATCAGCGCAGGCAGAATAGATTGCTGTACCAAATCCAAATCTTCTGCCATAAAGAAGTCGGTAAGGTGTTTGGTTCTGGCTTCCCCCAAACTACTGAGTCCCACCAAATCCAGACCCGCCTGATTCACCAGTATAGGGCGCCCCTCCATGGAGGCCACGCCAATAAAGTCACGGCTATTCTCGATCGTGGTAGCGAGCAATTGCCGTTCTTCCTCTGCTTTTTTGCGATCGCTAATATCCCGCACAATAGTGGAAATAAACTCGACTTCACCCGCTTCGGTTTTGTGGACGATCAAAACCTGGGAGACTGGAATTTCTTCCCCATCCCGTGACAAAAATAGGATTTCACCAGCCCACCTACCCTCTCGCAAGGCGGTGGGAATTATTTCGTTGTGGAACTTTGCTTTTGCTGAGGCAGCTAATACAGAATCTATAGTAAACGGAGATCGTGCTTCCTCTGGGGACATCCCCAGCATTTCCTGTCCGGCTTTGTTGAGATAGACACTATGCCCAGTCACATCCACAACTCCTACTAAATCGGAAGTTGCTTCCAAAATTGCCGTCAGTCGTGCCTGCTTTTGTTCTGCCCGCTTGCGAGCGCTAATTTCAATTACAATCCCACCAACACCAAAAATGATGCCATTTTCATCCCGCAAAGGATAGTAAGATGCTTCCCAGTAGCGGATGATGCCTGGTTCTTTCGCCGTTTCACCCACTATTTCACACTCAAGTATCGGCTGGCCCGTATCCAGAATGCCTTGCAGCATCGGTTCCAGAGTCGGAGCCAATTCTGGCAGCATTTCAGGCAGCGACCGACCAATATAGTCTGCCACACAAATGCCATCGATCTCTGCCAGAACTTCGTTTATTTGGACATACCGAAGTTGGCGGTCAAAAATCACCATTCCGGCGTTGGCACCTGCAAAAAAAGCGTCGAAGTGAGCCTGTCGCAATACCTGTGCTGTTGTGCTCTCTTGCTGTGGTGGTTTGGTTTTCTCTGGTGGGAATTTGCTCATGTTGGCTCGTGCATTTCAGCTTTTATTCTAGAACTTCTGTCCAATGGGGCGATTGCAAGGTTTTCGTTGCCTCCAATTTGGGTAATGAAGAAAACGTTTAGTAGGACCACCATTAGGCTTGGAATCTGCGATATATGTATCCCTTACGACACTATTTCCCTTAATTCTTCGGATGTATCGCCAAGTATTTCTATTTCTCATTCTCATCAATTCTATTGCTAATCAATCCTATTGGTAGAACATTGGTGACAACTTAAGCTAGGGAAGCATTGGTCAATCAGCAAATATGCTCAGCATTTACTTAGATTTGGGCGATCGAGCAATCATGGCGATCGCCATATTTATGCCCGCCCACCCCGAAATCGCCAATTTTCCACTCCTAAATAAGCAGTATTTTCAGTAAATTTACGGATTGACAAATGGGATTAAATTATATTTTGTTCCCCATGTCAGTAGAATGCCAAGTATTCTTGGAACGTTATCAATTTTAGCTAGATGCGTTAAATTTTCATTTAGATATACACAAGAGGGACGCAACTGGCAGAGTAATAGCAATATCTCTCCCACCAGTCAAAATCATTGTAATACTTGGATATTTGACTTGTCCACTTAAATAGTCATTGAATAATCCCTGCTTAAGTTGATAACGGGACTTCAAAAAAAAATAGTGTAGAGTATGATAAACTCGAATCGAGTTAATGTTGACTAAAGTTAGTAGAGCGATCGCTTTAACAATAGATGAGTCGGCTCTCGGATCGCGAAAAAGTGGCACACTAACCGCAGGCCTGCGAAGACCAGGTATCCGAAAAATTGGAAAGAGGGATAACTGCGTATTATGAGGAACCACATCTCTATCTAACAACTTCACTTTTTTACTCTAAAAACAGGTTAAAATTTATGATAACGATCTCACTATTGTATTTTAATATTGGGTACTGAGAACTTTATTTTTTACTATTTTCCTAAAAAAATGACCACACAAAAAACCTTGTTGCCTGAATTTAAATTGAATACAATCCCCGAAGAAGTATTGACACAGATATCGCAAATATTTACAGCTACCCTATTTAAAATAGGTGAAAATCCAGTATCGTTGCAGTCACTGGTGGAACTGATTGTATTGTTTATGGCTATCCTTGTCATAGCACGCTCTTTTACAAACTTTCTTAAGGAACGCTTGCTAGTCAGACTGGGAATTGACGAGGGAAACCGGGAAGCGATCGCAGTAATTATTGGGTATTTGATAGTAGCTTTGGGGGTGATAGTCGCCATCCAAAGCATCGGTTTCAACCTCGCTTCTTTTGCAGTAGTTGCGGGGGGACTGGGAGTCGGAATTGGCTTCGGAATCCAAGATTTAACAACTAATTTTGTCAGCGGCTTAACGCTGCTTTTAGACAGACCTGTGAAAGTCGGAGACTTTGTGGAATTAGAAGGATTAATGGGAATCGTCAAAAAGATCTCGATTCGATCTACCATCCTCCAAACCACTGAGGACTCAAGCGTCATAGTTCCCAACAGCAAAATGATTAGCAACAAAATTGTTAACTGGAGTTACGAAAACTCCCTACTCTGTCTGCGAGTTCCCGTAGAAGTAGCGGAGAATAGTAACCCGCTGTTAGTGACAGAAACTCTGTTAAATATTGCTTACAAAGAAGCAGGAGTTTTGTACGAACCGAATCCGAAAGTATTGTTTGTCGAGTTTGGTGATGATAGTTTTAAATTTGAACTTTTAGTTTGGACTGACAAGCCGACTGAAAGAGAAATAATTAAAAGTTCTTTAAATTTTGCAATTGAATACAATTTTCGCCACCAAAAGATAGAATTTCCGTTCAATGACAGAGAAATTTATTTGCAAAACCCCGAAGTTTTGTTGTCAATGTTCAACAAAAAAGAAACTGCAATTGACCTCCCGAACAGTTACTTGGAAAATGAGCAAAAACCGCCATTTTTTGCAGAGAAACTGAAAAAGCCATCGTCGCTTAGCTGTTTGCTGCGAGAGGTGGAATACTTTGAAAATCTGACTGATCTGGAATTGCGGCAATTGATTGAAGTTGGATACCGCAAACGGCTGCGATCGCAAGAATATTTGTTTCACGAAAACGACCCCGGAGATGCTTTTTACATGATTCTTTCAGGTTCAGTAGAAGTTTTTGTAGAAGCTATTAACAAACATCTGAATAACCTCGGTACTGGTCAGTTTTTCGGGGAACTTTCTTTGATGTTGGGAATCCCCAGAACTGCTTCGGTAAGAGCTTTGGAAGAAACAATTTTATTTGCCATCAATAAAGAAGGTTTCCAGAAGGTTTTAACTGAACGACCGGATTTATCTGAACAGATTATTCAAGAAATAGTCAAACACAAAGAAGAACTCAGCGAGAGACAGCAATTATTGCGAGAAATGGAATTGGTAGATGCAGCAGAAGAGGATGAAAATCCTGTAGAATGGGTGAGAAAACGGCTAAAAAATCTATTTAGCGTTTGAAATAATTTCTATGACGCGATTTATTCACGATCTCTTTGCCAAAGAATTTCTGGAAGAGTTGCTGTCCCCGATTGGAACGGTGAATATCGGCCGCGATGTGGCTTCCGAAGTTCGAGAAATCGATGTTTATTTCACTCCCAGCACCGCAATTCCCGAATACTCAGAAACCCTGGGATTGTTGGGGAAAATGGCAAACACAATTGCAATTTTTGAACCGTTTCGCAATCCTGCCAACGTCAGCGAAATTTGTAGCTGTCTAGGCAAGTTATTGGACGTGCGAGGTGAATTGGAGCGAAAATTTAGGAGAGAAAATACTCGCTATGATGACGCTCAGTTACCAAAACTGTGGATTTTGATGCCGACAGCATCGAAAGCATTGGTAGATAGCTTTAATGCGATACCAGACACAGAGAACTGGATGCAGGGAATTTATTTTTTGGGTGAATCTTTGCGAACTGCAATTGTGGCGATTCACCAGTTGCCAGAAACTCCAGACACCCTGTGGTTGAGGATTTTGGGCAAAGGGGGAGTGCAGCAAAGGGCTATTTCCCAATTAAGCGCTTTAGCAACAGACGATGCGTTGCGGACGATCGCGCTAGAATTGCTGTATCGGTTACAATCAAATTTAGTAACCGATGCGCCACAAGAATTAGAGCCAGAAGAGCGGGAGTTAATTATGGCCATTGCACCACTTTTTCAACAACAAATACAAGCAGCACAGCAACAAGCTAGAGAAGAAGGACTAGAACAGGGACTAGAAGAAGGACTAGAACGAGGACTAGAACGAGGCAGACAAGAACAACAGCGCTTAATCTTAGAAAACTTTCTGCAAGTTAGATTTGGAGAATTAAGTCCAAAAATGACAGTTTTTCTATCTCCAATATCAAAGTTGGCTGCGGCGGAATTTACAGTGTTGTTGCTGGCAATATCGATGCTGACCGTTGATGAATCGGGGCGGGAATCAGCAGTGAAATTGTTAGCTGAAAGTGTCTTGCAAATACGATCGCCTGAATTGGGCGATCTTCTGCCTGCAGCAGTTACTAATTTATTTGCATTGCCTCTGGCAGAATTGACATTGTTTGTAGAACAACTGCCGCAGTTATCTGCGGAGGAATTGAGGGACAGGTTAGGAAAAACACCTGAATAGAACCTGCGATCGCAGCCATAAAGGGATCTCGCTCTTTATGGCTGCGATCGCTCTCAAATAAAATTCCTAAATTTTGTCGATCGCACTTAGGAATTGGACTGCGGGCCTAAAATCAAGTGCAGCAGACCATCGATCAGTCGATCGCGATCCATTGGGATAATCTCTTTACCGTGCATCATATGCTGCATTAACTGAAAATATACCAAAGCTCCGATAAAAATCCGCGCAGTTGCCTCGGGGTCGGGCAATTGTAACTCTGGATGCGATGCCAAATAATCCGCTAGCCGCTCGATACCCGGTTTAGCTAAGTTTTTCACAAAAGTCTGCGCTAGCTGGGGAAAACGCCCTGATTCCGCAATCACTAACCTCACAAAATTGAGATATTCTGGTTCCTGGGTCGCCTGATCCAATATAGTTGTGGCAGCGAATCGCAACGCTACGGCCGGTTCTTCATCCAGAACTGTAAAATGGACTTTTTCTCGCGCCAGCCGCTGTACCAAAGCCGCGAATAATCCTTCTTTATCTGTAAAATAGCTGTAAACCGTGGCTTTGGAAACTCCGCCCGTCTTCGCTACCTTGTCCATACTCGTCCCCGCGTAGCCGTGGGCTAAAAATTCTTGCATCGCACCTTGCAGGATTTGCTCGGTTTTGTCACTTGCTGCTGCGTCTGGTTCGATCGGTTTTGTCCTTGCCATACCTTGCTTCTGTAATTTTTATTTGGGATCTTGACATTATTATACTGAACGGTTTAGTATTAAAACATATCAGAACTAAACGGTTTAGTTTTATTCTTCAAAAAGAGGTATGTCATGGTACACCAACCAACAGCAGACAGCTTATCCTCAAATCCATCCCTAGTTAAACAACTCCTAGTTGTGGCAGCAGTAGCAACCCTGGGGGCAGCAGGAACCACAGGCTATACGATCTGGCGATCGCGCATACCCGATCCGAACGCAGTAGCCGCAGCAGCAGCCGTCACAGCATCCCAATTAACAACAGTTACAGCCTTGGGGCGACTCGAACCCAGAGGAGAAGTAATTAAAGTCTCCGCCTCCGGTGCTGCGGAAGGAAACCGGATCGATCAACTGTTGGTAAAAGAGGGAGACAGGGTGAAAACAGGCCAGGCGATCGCAATTCTCGACAGTCGCGATCGCCTGCAAGCGGCCCTAGACCAAGCTCAAGAACAAGTGCGCGTCGCCGAGGCAAACCTAGCAAAAGTCAAAGCTGGAGCCAAAAACGGCGAAATCCAAGCCCAGAAAGCCACTATTGCCCGCATAAGAGCCGATCGCAGCAACGAAATCACAGCGCAACAGGCGATCGTTGCCCGTCTAGAAATCGATCGCAGCACCGAAATTGCAGCGCAACAAGCCACAATTGCCCGCATCAGGGCCGAACAACAAGGTGAAATTCAAACCCAACAAGCCACAATTGCCCGTCTACAAGCCGAACTCCGCAACGCCATCAGCGAGGATCAGCGTTACTCCCAACTCTATGAACAGGGAGCAATTTCCGCCTCAACTAGCGACAGCAAAAGCCTCGCCGCCGAAACCGCCCAACAGCAAATCAACGAAGGAAAGGCAAAACTGAATCAAATTCGCCAATCCCGCCAACAACAAATTAACGAAGCGCAAGCCAAACTTAACCAAATTCAGCAATCCCGCCAACAACAAATTAACGAAGCGCAAGCCAAACTCAGCCAAGTTGAGCAATCTCGACAACAGCAAATCGACGAAGCCAAAGCAAATCTCGATCGCATCGCCGAAGTACGCCCCGTTGACATAGCAGCAGCAGCCGCCGAAGTCAGTTCCGCCGCTTCTGCAGCCAAACAAGCCAAAGCCAATCTGGATCTAGCTTACATCCGTGCTCCCAGAGACGCCCAAGTCCTGAAAATTCATACGCATCCGGGGGAAAGGGTGGGAAACGACGGCATTGTCGAACTTGGACAAACTCGCGAGATGCTGGCTGTTGCGGAAATCTACGAAAGCGATGTGGACAAAGTACGCCTCGGACAAACCGCCAAAATTACTAGCGATGCTTTGACAGGCGAATTGCGGGGAACTGTCGAACATATTGGTTTGCAAGTGCAGCGACAAAACATTGTTAACACCGATCCTTCTGCGAATATTGATAGTCGAATTGTCGAAGTAAAAGTGCGCTTAGATCAAGCTTCCAGCCAGAAAGTAGCGGGATTCACCAATTTGCAAGTCAAAGTGGCGATCGGGGAAATTAAAGATTAAGAATTCTTAAACCGCAGGGTCACTTTCTTCAATCCAAAATCCAAAATCTAAAATCTAAAATCCTATGCTTGGACTCATAAAACCCTTACAACAATTAAGACGCAGAACTTCCCTCGGATGGCTGCAACTGAGTCACGACAAAGGCAGAATGGCCGTTGCAGTAGCAGGAATTGCCTTTGCTGACGTTTTGATGTTCATGCAGTTAGGCTTTCAAAATGCCCTTTACACCAGCAATACGCGGCTGCACCAAAGCTTGCAAACAGACTTAGTTTTGATTCACCCCCAAGCGAGAAATTTGATTAATTTGTCTTCCTTCCCCAGACGCAGATTGTATCAAGCAATGAACGTACCGGGGGTGAAATCAGCCGAGCCACTTTACGTGAAAATTGCTAACTGGAAAAATCCCGAAACTCGGCGCGAAACGTCGCTAATGGTGGTGGGTTTCAATCCGAATCGCCCTGCGTTTGCGCTTCCCGAAGTCAACCAAAATTTGAGCGTGATTAAATTGCCGGATACTGTGTTGTTCGATCGAGCTTCTAGGGGAGATTACCAAAAAACGATCGCCCAAATCGATCGAGGCAAAGCCGTTAAAGCTGAGGTCGAGCGACGCACGATTAACGTCAGCGGTTTATTCACAGTTGGAGCATCTTTTGCCGCCGATGGTATTTTGATGACTAGCGATCAAAATTACCTGCGCCTGTTTGCGAGACAAAATGCCGCGAGTGTTAATGCCGGATTAATTCAACTGCAACCGGGTGCTGACCCCGTGGAAGTTCAACAAGTTTTGAAAGCATATTTGCCGCCGGATGTCAAGGTATTAACCAAACAAGAATTTATCGATTTTGAGAAAAACTATTGGGCTAAGAATACTGCGATCGGCTTTGTGTTTAATTTAGGCGTCGCGATGGGTTTTGTAGTTGGTGTGATTATTGTTTATCAAGTTCTCTCAACCGATGTCAGCGACCACATGGGAGAATACGCTACTTTTAAAGCGATGGGCTACCGCAATGTTTATTTACTGGGCATCGTTTTTGAAGAAGCTCTAATTCTTTCCGTCCTCGGTTTTTTGCCAGGAGTAGGAGTTTCTTTCGGACTTTACTCTTTAACCCGCCAAGCCACAAATTTACCGCTTTATATGACGCTGCTTAGAGCATTTATAGTATTACTTTTGAACGTGATTATGTGCACTATTTCGGGAGCAATTGCTACTCGCAAGCTGCAAGCCGCCGATCCGGCAGATATGTTTTAAGGGAAAATGAATCAGTTTATAGGATTCGGCGGTTGAAACCGCTACTAGACAAACTAAGTCCCTCTCTAAGAGAATAAAGAATAAAGGGGGTATTAAAGCAAAATTTTGTATAAAGTCCTGAATACACCCATATTTTTTGTAATCATTCTCTTGTTTTCCCTCTGCATTATCGGCGGCAAAAGCGATTAAGTTTAAAACCTCAAACCTCAAACCAAAAAGTTATGAACTCTACTACTCTCTACCCGACAACCAACGCATTACAGATTCCTGCATCTATAATTTCCGCGCACCAACTCGACCACTACTTCGGTCAAGGTCAACTGCGAAAACAGGTACTTTTTGACATTAATCTCGATATTAATGCAGGTGAAATTGTGCTAATGACGGGGCCTTCCGGTTCGGGAAAAACAACGCTTTTAACTTTGATTGGCGGGCTGAGATCCGGTCAATCGGGAAGTCTCAAAATTCTCGGTCAAGAAATGTGCAAAGCGAGTGCAGACGAATTGGTAAAGGCGCGGCGCAAGATTGGTTATATTTTTCAGGCGCACAACTTGCACCGCAGTTTGACAGCGCTGCAAAACGTGCAAATGGGTTTGGAAGTTCACGGGAATTTGTCGCGTTCTCAAATGCGCGATCGCTCTGCAAAAATGCTAGAGTTAGTAGGATTGGAACAGCGGATTAACTATTATCCAGATGATTTGTCGGGAGGACAAAAACAAAGAGTTGCGATCGCCCGCGCTTTGGTCAGTCAACCGCAAATTGTTTTAGCTGACGAACCAACAGCCGCGCTGGACAGCAAATCCGGTCGCGAAGTGGTGAATTTGATGCAGCAACTTGCCAAAGAACAGGGTTGTACAATTTTGTTAGTAACCCACGATAACCGAATTTTGGATATTGCCGATCGCATCGTTCACATGGAAGATGGAAAATTAGCCTAATTTTTAAATTTCTGAAGAATAGACATCACCCATAACGGCCCCATTTTCAATTTTGGATGTCAAAATTTCATCCAAAATTCCCAAACTCTAATCTCCACTCGTCCTTGAACAGTTGACTAATTGCTAACAACTAATCCTTGTCGGTAAATCCCCAAATTTTGCAGGTACATTGCTTCGAGTTTGGGCATCGACGATTCCACGGAACCGCCATAACGCCGAAAAGAAGGCCAGATGTAAGCGAGTTTTCTTACTGCGGGCTCCAATCGACCCGCTTCTATATCTTCTAATGCACCTTTTTCTCGGATTAACTCTATAGCCATCAAATCTTGATTTTCTGGGCTGAAATCGCGGACGCCAAATTTTTTGGCAAATCTGTCCCAAGTGGTGCTGAGAAACTGATATCGCCCCGCTGCGTCGGAACAGAGTTTTTTACCATAGCGGCGGCCGCACCTCATTTCCCTGGGATGATCTTGAAAGCTGACAAATTTTGTACCGGTGTACTGGGTGCGGTAGCCGTCGGGGCTAGCGGTTCCTTCGGCGGCTGCGATGGTGTCCAGAAAGGCTTTGACTCGACGTTCGGGGCTGATGCTATCGAGTCTGCTATCCTGTCTGGGCTCTGGTGAATTCAGGGTTGCAGTTTTGGGCGATCGATCGCGATCGATGTTATCCTCTCGTTTGTCTGGTGAATCGAGCGCCGCAACTTCCTGCAGGCGTTTCGGGGCGGGCGAGCTTCCTGCCGAGACCGATTGTCCCCACAACAGCCTCGGCGTCATTCGACCTAAGAAAAAGCACAAACAGATTAAGAAACCCCAAGAGAGTTGAAAACGAAGGAGTTTGGAGTGATTCCGGCGCAGAATCGGCCACCGGTGAAGGGGGAGTGTTGCGGGCAAAATTTTCGTTTGCTGGCCGAAGGCGAACAGCGATTTCAGCGCTAGCAAGGTTTGCTGGTAGAAACGCGGTGGAAGTTTCCGAGATCTCATCGCTCCGGCGAAAGTCTCCACATCTGTCAGAGTAACTTGTGCCAGCGGTTTTGCGACAAAGACTCGAAAATGGTTGGCCGCCTGCCAGCTAAAGCGCCGGTTGCGGGGGGATTTGCGGTTTACCCACAGGCGAATTAGCTCCATGTCTGACATAGGGAGCAGGTGGCTTCCCAGATGTTTTGATGCGTACAAAAGTACCTCCTGATATCAGTTCAGGTTGAAATATCCCAGTTTGTGGACTTGAGATTGGTTTCACCGTTGAAATTGGGGACTGGCAAGGAAACAAATCTCTTTCGGGGCGATCGCAAACTTCAAATTTTTCGGTCATCACCGAAGGGCAGCGATAGGGATCAAGATAAACTGGTTTCAACCATATCCAGTGATACTACTAAGTGTTCGCCCGGTCAAGTTCACGGGCAGATTTGGCGATGGGTTGAGTCTAAAATTTAGTGATTCGACAGGCCTCGCCGTCCCAACTGACATAGGTTTCAAGGTACTGGCATCCGGCTGGCTCAAAAGCGAGCGATCGCATTTTTTTGTATCTAATATTAAGAATTCTACCGGTGTTTGGGCCCGGAGGATTCCTCAGCTTGAATGCTGAGCAAATTTTTGCGTTTTGCCAGCATCAGGGAACCGTAGCGGTTAGCCCAAACTTGAGTAAACTCAGCACCTAAGAAGAGAATCTGAGCCGAATAATTGATCCAAAGTAAGATAATCACGAACGAGCCAGCAGCACCGTAGGTAGAGGCAATACCGCTACCACCTAGGTAAACTCCAATTAATGATTTGCCGATCGTAAATAGCACTGAGGTGATGGCGGCGCCGATCCAAACATCATTCCAGGCAAGATTGACATCGGGCAAAAGTTTGTAAATTAAGGCAAAAAGCAGCGTAACTACGCCAAAGGAGAGAACAAAGTCCACAACCTGCCAAATGCCGACTGGTAAGTGCAGCAAGCCGTTCAACCAATAGCTAACGGCGGCTAAAATGGCACTAATTACTAAAGATACTAGCAGTAGAAAGCCTATGCCTAAAATCATTGCAAAAGACAATACGCGATCTTGCAGAAATCCCCAGATCCCGCGTCCGGGAGGCGGTGAAACATTCCAAATAGTATTGAGGGCTTCTTTGAGATTAGTAAACACATTGGAAGCCCCCCACAAAAGTGTAGCGATACCGACTAAAGTAGCAATCATTCCCGACTTTGGTTCGGAGGCTTTGAGGATTAGTTCTTGGACGGTTTCGGCGCCATCTTTCCCGATTAAGCTTTGGAGTTGGGCGACGATTTGACCTTGGGCTGCGTCTGCACCAAAGACTAAACCGGCGATCGCAATTACGATAATTAGCAGCGGGGCCAGGGAGAAGACTGTGTAATAGGCTAGGGCGGCGGCTAAGGTTGGGGCTTTATCTTCTTGCCATTCAGTAAAAGTTTCTTTGAGCAGCGATATGACTGTTTTTAATTTCACGGCATTTGGTTTCCTTATACTTGGAGTATAAGGAATTATACTAGGTTAAGAGTTTTTTAGCCTCAGCCACAAGATAGATTTATCGAGTAGCAAATTCAAAAGATTATTTTTATGTCAGATTCCCACACAACAGTTAACAACACCGAGGGAAAAATGTCCAAAAAAGCAATTTCTTGGGCCAAAATGAGCGCATTAGTAGCGGTGGTCAATTTTTTGCTGGTGCTTTTCCATTTCAGTTACCTTCAGTTGCGTCCTGTTTATCAGAGCTATTTTCCGGGTTTAGTTAAAATTTATGACCCGATTAAAGGCATTAATTCGAGTTTG
Source organism: Microcoleus sp. Pol12B5 (assembly GCF_036701335.1). Taxonomy (NCBI): domain Bacteria; kingdom Bacillati; phylum Cyanobacteriota; class Cyanophyceae; order Oscillatoriales; family Microcoleaceae; genus Microcoleus; species Microcoleus sp. Pol12B5. The sequence goes on from NZ_JAUBQQ010000001.1 coordinate 85,199, forward strand.
CAAAATCCCGAATATTTGAAAAGCGCTGACCAGTTTTGGCGAATTGATACGTTTTTTATCGGTTTTTTTGGGGCGGAATTTTTGATTAAAAGTCTGTTCCACACCCGCCGTAAACCGGGGGTAACTTGGTTTAATTTTGTGCTGAGGCGCTGGTACGAAGTGTTTCTGGTGATCCCGATTTGGCAGGGGTGGCGGATTCTGCCGGTATTGGTGCGGCTGCACAAGTCGGGTTTGGTAAATCTCGATCGCGTAGTTACTCAAGTTACCTACGAACCGGTGGCTTATTTAGCCAATACGATGTCGGAATACATGATGGTGCGGTTTATCAATCAAGCTAAAAGTTCGATCAAACAGGGCGACGTGGCGCAGATGTTGCTGGCGCAGCAGCCGTACCTTCACGTCAATCAAGAAAATACGATCGAACAAATTACCAAGCGGATTTTGGATCTGACAATTTACAAAGTTTTGCCGCAGGTGCAACCGGATTTGGAAGATTTGCTGCACCACAATTTGGAAACAACAATCAAACAGTCGGATTTCTATCAAATCCTGCAAACTTTCTCTCCGATTAATATTTTGCCGACGGAGATGACGGAACAGTTAGCGAATTATTTGGCTCAAACTGCTGTTGATGTGGTAGCTACTACTTATGAAGACGATAAAGGTAGAAAAATTCTCGATAATTTCAGCCAAGAATTTAATCAAAGTTTGCGGCGGGAATTGCAAGATGAGAAAACTCTCGCGGAATTGCAGTCGCTGCTGTCGGATTTGTTAGAAGAAGTGAAGTTGAATTATATTCAAGGCGGGTTGAAGTCCGATCCGGTGCAGACTTTTACGGAAATTAACTCGATCCGGGAAATAAGGGAGAGTTGATACAGTAATGAGTTCCGGTGTTGTGAATTAGATTCTTTTTTTAGCTCACATCTTGCACCATTGTCAAGAACAGGCAAGATGCCTGTTCCACAAAAAAAATCATCTCTTGTGGAACAGGCATCTTGCCTATTCCTAAACAAGTAATTGAGAATCGTGCAATATCTCAGTTAAAACGAACCACGAAGACGCCAAGGGCGCAAAGGAAGAGAGGAAAAAGAGTTCACAAGTTCGACGGGTAAGGTGTGCCTCGGCGCACCTACGAATAAGGGTAGTGGGGATATCCGAAATGTCGGGGGATAAAGCTATCTGAATCCAAGCTAAAATAAAAGAATTAAGCTAAAACCTCTATCATATTAGATATCTATCTTGAACAACCTTACTTGCCTGGAAATAGAAGTCGCTCAAACAATGCTGAGATTAGCAATGTTGGTGGGCTTAACACTTTTAATTGCCTTTTTTGTGGCGTCAGAACTAGCATTAGTATCAGCCGATCGCCATCAAATCCGCCAACTTGCCCATTTGGAAGATCGCCCAACCGCCAAAACCGCCGAACTCGTCCACCAAGCTCAAAACAACATACCGCATTACCTGTCTGTGACTCAAACTGGCACAACAGCAGGGAGTTTGCTGTTGGGTTGGTTGGGTGAGGGAGCGACTGTACACTGGATCGAACCGTGGATAGACAAATTGCCGATCGGTCATTTGTCGGCCGTGCTGACTGCTCATTCGATCGCAGTTCCCGTAGCTTTTATCTTAGTAACTTACGTAGAAATAGTCTTAGGAGAACTAATCCCCAAAGTATTAGCAACCCACGCCCCAGAACGTACCGCTTTGCTGCTGATGCCGACCCTCGAACTCTGCTCAAAATTACTGTGGCCGCTGCTAGCAATTCTCAACGGTACCGTGCGACTGCTGACTGGTTGGATTACCAGTAAAGAGTCTCAACCGCTGTTGGTAACTTCCCAGGCAACTCTCGTCCAAAAAGATGCTCATTCGGCACTAATTTCTGGCGTATGGGAAGTGACAGCAGTTAACGAAAAACTCGGGTTAAACCTGCCGAGTAACCAAGCTTACCAAACAATCGCCGGATTCGTGATCCACAACTTAGGTAAAATGCCCAATCAAGGCGATCGGCTATTGTGGGGCGAGTTGGAAATAGAAGCAGCAAATGTAGTGGAAGGCAGTTTAGAAACAGTGCTGCTGCGTCAGGTAACTCGCCCTTTGTTTGAGACTCAGCAGCCAGAACTTGTGTTAAATTGATCCTAAATCAGGCTTAAATACTTCCTCGATCTATGTATGTGAGGTTGTAATTAGTCGCTCAGTGCGACAATGTACCAGAAATGTGCAAATTGCATAAAGCACAGTTTATGAGGTGGATATGCTGAAAACACTTTGGGCTACTGTTCGACAAGGGAAAATTGAACTGCTGGAGTTATCAGATTTACCCGAAGGGGCAAAAGTATTAGTAACACTCTTACCTGATGAAGAAGCTGAGTTTTGGCTTCAAGCGAGTCAAACATCACTAGATAGAGTTTGGGACAATACTGAGGATGATGTTTATGCCCAGCTCCTCTAAAAATGACATAATTTTAGTTAGATATCCCTTTTCAGACTTGTCTAGTTCTAAGGTAAGACCAGCAATTGTTGTGAGTGCACCGCACGTATCTCAAGACATTATGATTGTGCCATTGACAAGCAAAACTGCATCCTTACTTGAGGGTGAGTTCGTACTTGCTGAATGGTCAACAGCAGGGTTAAATGTGGCTACAGCAGTCAAGCGAGGTTTGTATACAGTGCAGGAAAGCTTGGTTGTAACGACAATTGGCAAATTAGCGGATTCTGATGCTGAGCGACTTGAGCAATCTCTTCGAGGTTGGTTAGGATTGTAGTGCAGCAGCGACAGTTTGTCAACGAGTTTCGCAGGTGCTTAAGATTTAAATTGTACTCCATGCACCTGCAATCTGCTGTAGAGCCGTTTACTTAACAGCAAGCTCGATGGCACCCCCAACAAACTGCTCGTAATCCTCCAACAACCACGGAGGCAAACAAGTATTCGCATCCTGAACCCGCAACTGTCCAGGGCGACAATACAGCATCGCCGCCAACAAATTATTCACAGCTTTAGGCGTTCCAAACCCTTTACTCAACTCAACAACCAACAAGTTAAAAAACTCGCGGTCGCTCTCATTCAGCGGCTCCTTAATAAACCCGCTGCCCAGAATTGCTTTGTAACCCTTACCCAAATCGCTCCGGTACAAAACTTCTACTTGTTCGCCGGAAACGCTCAGCCACAAATCGGCAATTTGCTTGCGAATATGCCGCAAATCTGCTATTGCCAATTCATCCGTCGGGTCAATTTCATAGAGATTGACGGCAGCAGTTAATTCATTGAGAAACTGCGGCATATAATCTTGTTGGATCACTGTTTGTTCTGTGGTCGCCAATGCGCTTTCAAACACCTTTTCGTAATCTTCAAGCAACCACTGGGGCAAGCGGGTGCGAGCATCGGGAACCCGCATTTTACCCGGTACAAAATACAGCATTGCCCCCAGCAGAGCATTGATAGCTTGAGGCTGCACCAACCCTTTGCTAATTTCAGTCAATTTGTGCAAAAACTGCTGTTCGACTTCAGTCATCGATTCCGCTTGCAAGCCGCAGCTAAGAATTGCTTGATATCCCTTGCGAACTTGTCCTCGGTAAAAATTTTCTAGTTTCTCCGAAGGAACAGTCAGCCAAAAATCAGCCATTTGTTTCCTGATTTGGCGGAGTTCCAAAAGTACCGATTCGTCTGACGGATCAATGCGGTAAAGATTGACGCATCCTAACAGTTGATTCACAAATTGCGGGGCTTGAATGTATTGAGCGAGCAAGTCAGAAGTTGAATCAGACTTGACGGCGGCTTCCGTTTCAAAAACTTGTTCGTAATCCCCAATTAACCAGTGCGGTAAACGGTTGCGAGCGGCGGGAATTCGCATAGTTTCCGGCGGGAAATACAGCATCGCCGCGAGTAAGGCGTTGACAGCTTTGGGATGCACTAATCCTTTGCTAATCTGGGTTAATTGCTGCAAAAATATTTGTTCGCTTTCGATCATCGGTTGACGTTGGAAATCGCTTTTTAGCAGAATTTTATAGCTGTTACCTGAAGCACTTTTGTAAGCGGTTTCGAGGTTTTCAGTGGGAAGGTTCAGCCAAAAATCAGCGATTTGTTTGCGGATTTGACGCAGTTCGGATATTGCTGAGATGTTTGAGGAGTTTCGTTGGTAAAGCTTGAGGGCATTCGAGAGAATCTCGTCCAAATCAGGCTGCTTGGGAATGCTATCCTGTAAGTTTCGCGATGCTTCCAGGTGGCTGGTTTGCCATTGGCAAAACAGTTCTTGGAATAATTTGCCGATCGCCCCAGAGTATGCAACACTATCAAAACAAGCCGGATTAGCTTGCATTTTTTGCTGAATTTCCTGCCGTTTTTGCTGCCGCAATTGCGGGTTAGTGCCGAGGGTAACGGCTAGCTGAATGTAAGATGCTTCGTCATACGCAATTAAATCAGACATTTGCAGTTCCCGCAGCATCGCCGAACCTTGGCGGAACCGCAAAGCATTTCCTTCCACAACCACCACCGGCAATCCTACTTGCAAAGGATCAATTAACGATGTTGCCCCAGCATAAGGATAGGAATCGAGATAAATATCTGCTAGCTGCAAAAATTCTTTCACATCCGCGCGACTAGGCAGTTGTTTTACGAACCGTAAGCGGTTGTTATTGACCCCGTATTTAGCGCAAACAGCGTTCAGATTGTTGACAAAAGGTGTCGCTGGATAAGTCCGAGTCCAAGCCGGTCCGAAGGGATATAAAATCAAGATTGAATCGGGTACAGCAGCTAGAATTTTTACCCAACTCTCTCTCAACTCCGGCAGAATTTTGTAGAAGTTGGCGCCGGAGATAAAAACGGTTGTATTGTCTGAAATCCCCAGACTTTGGCGGGTAGGTTTAACTGTAGCTACTTCCGATTCTGTTGCGTATGTGAAACAAAAACCGCTGCCTTGAAGAACAGCCAACTGTTCGCGATATTGTTCTTGATAACTAGCATCCGGCGCAGTAAATTGACCTGCGATGTAGTAATCCATGTGCCGGATTCCGGTGGTTGTGGGGGAACAGAAAGATGTAGTTTGTACCCGCGCTAAACGGTGCATTGCTAGTGAAGTCAGCGGTTTGTTAATAGCTGTTAAATTCGTACCGAAAAACAGGATATCTAAGTCGTCGGCGCGGATTGTTTGGACTTGCGATGCAAAGTCTTTCGGAAGTGCAACCAGTTTGTCGGCGCGACTTTGACAGTATTGTTCTAATTGGTGGCCGCTGGTGTTGAGCGCGTACAGGTATATCTCGAACTCGTTGCGGTTTAAATGCTCGAAAACCGGGATGGTAGCGAAGGTTTCGGTTTGCGGCGCGAAATGGTCGTTGATGATGCCCACACGGATTTTTGTCCGATTTGGCGATCGCGCCGGGAAGATACAATCAATTGAACTGCCGCGATTTTTGAGCGAAAACTCAATAATTTCCGCCCGTTTGGTGTAAATATCGCGTAGGTTTGCCGTGGTAAAATAAAGCGGGATAAAGTTCGCAACTTGCGCGAATAACAAAGCAATATTTTGCCACAGTGGCGAATCTGGATTGTTGAAGAAATTAGTATGTAAGTAATCAATCCAGCCTTGGATGAATTGATAGTAAGTGTCTGCTTCTCCTCGGGTTTGAAATACGTTCGGACAAGTAAACATGAATTTGAGATATTCGTTGGCGAACCAATTAGGCACTGTAGCGCGATCGTACTTGAGCGGCATTTGGTCTGCCCGTCGGTACAGCATGGCTGCGAGCAGGTAATTAATCGCTTTTGGCTCGTTAAATCCTTTCGCGACATTTGCGACTAATTCGCTCACAAAACTCTCTTCTGTGTCCGTTAGCGGTTCATATCTAATGTCGCTGGCCAGCAGCGCTTGGTGCTGTTTGCCTGCTTCGCCTGCAAAGGCACTTGCAACTTGTTCGGCTGGTAAGCTAAGCCAAATAGCAGCAATTTGTTTTCTAGCTTGGCGGACATTTTCTAGTGCAGATAAATCAGCGGAATTTTTCTGGTATTGCTCGATAATGCTTGACAATAAGATTGGAGCTTCCGGCGATTTTGCCGCGATTTGCTGTTGGCTGCCACAGGCTTGCATCAACGCTGAACTAACTGTTGTTGCCATTTTTGACCAAGAAAATTTGCGGGATTGTCCAAGTCCGGCAGCAATTAACGAGTTGCAAATATCCGGTTTCTGCACGTCAAGCAGGGCATTTCCCAGCGCATTAACATCATTTTCACCTACATACAATGCTGCTTCGCCTGCTACTTCTGGAATCGAGCTGTTGGGAGAAGTGACGACGGGACAACCGCAAGTCATTGCTTCCAATATTGGCAGTCCGAAACCTTCATACTTTGAGGGAAATATCAGAGCGATCGCACCCGAATAAGCCGCTCTTAATTCAGCGTCGCCCAAATACAGCAGGTGGACGTTTACACCAGCAGTGTACGGTTGTAATTTAGGTTCTAGCGAAGGTTGACCGCTAGTACAAACAACATCAAATCCCGACTTGCTGCTGAGTCTCGATAAAGCTTGAAAAAAAGCAATCGTATTTTTATAACCGTTGAATCCCAATCTTTCTCCCACTATTAAAAAGTAGGGTTTTCCAATTCGGTGTGCAGTTTTAAATGCTTCTATTTCTGGTAGACTAGAAGGATAAAAATGTTTTTGAATGCCGCAGTGAGCGACAGTAATTGATGCGGGAGATATTTGGGGAAAAAACTTTACTAAGTCGCGGGCCGTGCTTTGGGAAATGGCGATGTAGGAAGATGCTTGGCGGATAGCATGATGTTTTTCTCGCCACATGGGATTATTCAGGTCGCCTCCCGTAACTTCGGGTATCATATCGTAGGCGACAAATGCCGATCGCGTCGAAATCGGTGTTGTATAGTAGGTAGAAACAAATAAATCTGCATTTTCTCGATCGCACATTTGCTGCAACATTTGTTTGTCAGCATCGGTTTTGTTGTAATCGTAAACCGGAATCGAGCGATATTGAATGCCGGCAATCTTCGGTACAGTGCCTGCGCGATCCAGCATTACTATATGCTCAGCAAAACCGCTTTTTACCCATTCTTCCATCAAAGACTGCCAAACGCGAGCAATCCCACTTTTTTGCTGGCTTTGAAAAAATATGCCGTCAATAACTATTTTCATGATTGGTGAGTTTCCTGTAAAATTACGATAAAGCAGTTTGATAAGCAGCGATAGTTTCGTCAGTACACCTTTGCCAGCTAAAAAGTTTAGCTTGTGCCAAAGATTTGGAAGACATACTTTCTCGCAGCGATGATTTGTTGTAGATTTCCAGCATACTATGACAAAGCGCGTCGGTATCTTTTGGATCTACCATAATTCCCGCTTCCCCAACTACTTCTGGAAGCGAAGATGTATTTGAGGTAATCACCGGTACTCCGCACTGCATCGCTTCCAAAGGCGGCAAACCAAAACCTTCGTAAAAAGAAGGATATACAAAAGCTAAAGCACCGCTGTAAAGAGCTGCCAAATCTGATTCTGGCACGTATCCAGTAAAAATTATCCGCTCTTTCAATAAACCCTGCTTGGAAACTTCTGCCATAATTTTGTCATATTTCCACCCCGGAGTCCCCACTAACACCAGATACAAATCTTTGATTTTTTGTTCCTGAATCAGTTGAGCAAAACAGCGGATAGCGTGGTCTATATTTTTCCGAGGTTCTAGCGTACCCAAACTCAAAATGTAACCCGTATCAGGAATCCCGTATTTGCTGCGAATCGAGGCAATCTTTGCAGCATCGCGACAAGGATAAAATATACTCGGTTCCGCAGCTAAGTGAGTGACAATAACTCTCGATTCGTCAATTTTTAGATAGTTGCAAAGATCATTCTTAGTACAATGCGATATGCAAATCACCCAATCTTTTTGAGAGATGCTTGCTAAGGTTTTTTTGTAAAGTAAAGGGATTTGCTCGCTCAGCAGAAACTGCGGGTACAAAACAGGAATCAAGTCATAGATAGTCAAAAAAATCTGAGCTTTACTTGTTTGCTTTGCCCAAACAGGGATTTCATCGTAGGGCGAGTGAAAAATATCTGCTGACTCTAAATGATTAGCATCTACCAGAACACAGGAACCACCCATGATTTGAACGGCATTTTGTAAATTGTTCTTCAAATGGTCAAAAACAGCTTTTTCCGCGACAGCATTGCCGGCCTCATTTGCTTGGATTTGAAGACCCAGCATATTGTAAACATCGAGTAGCTGCCTGTAAAAAACCCTGGCAAAGCTCGAATGCAGCAGGGGAATACCCGCTAATTTTGGATTCGTTTCCAGATAATCGAAACTCGCATCCAACAAATGCAAATACTGACTGACACAAAATAACAAATCGCATTCTTTCGAGTTTGCTAAATTCTCAGCAATACTTTCAACAACTCTAAAAATGCCGGTTCTAGCGCGCTGGTGCATGTGTCCCTGTCCGAGGACAGAGATATCGTAAATAACTTTAATTTGATTCTCCCGTGCAATTGACATACTCGGTTAACTCGCTTCGTACACTTACAGGACTTACGCACTCAATGGCGGTGTTGAAAAGGGTTGAGATTCTTCGCCACACTTGCGAATGACAGACTGGAATTACGCAGTCAACCTGCTGGGATTTATCAACCAGACAAAGCTGTTTTGTAAGCAGCAATTGTCTCCTGAGTGCACCTTTCCCAGCTAAACTTTCTCGCTTGTGCTAGCGACTTTAAAGACATTTCTTGCCGCAAAGCAGGTGTACGGTACAGTGTTAGGATGCTGTGGCAAAGTCCGTCAGCATCTGTCGGATCAAGCATAACTCCCGCATCGCCGACTACTTCGGGAAACGATGAATTATTCGAGGTGATCACAGGAATCCCGCACTGCATTGCTTCTAAAGGCGGCAAACCGAAACCTTCATACAGCGACGGGTAAACAAAAACCATCGCACCGCTGTAGATGGCGGCTAAATCTTCATCAGCTACATAGCCAGTTATAATGATACGGTCTTTTGAGAGACCGAAGTTAGCAATTTCTTGAAAGATTTTTTCGTACTCCCAACCTTTGGCACCGACTAAAACTAAGTTGAGGTCTTTGATACCTTGTTGCTGCACGCCTTTTGCGAAGCAGCGGATGACGTGTTCGAGGTTTTTCCGAGGTTCTAAAGTGCTGACACCCAAGATATACGGTGCGTCGGGAATGCCGTATTTGTACTTGACAGATGCCATATTTTCCGCATCATTGCAGCGGTAAAATAAAGCGGTATTTGCCGCGAGATGAGTTACCAAAACTCTTTCCGGGTTGAGTTTGACGTGATTTAGCAAATCGTTTTTGGTGGCTTGAGATATGCAGAGAATGTAATCCTCGGCCGTTAAGCTGTTTAAAGATGCCTGCATTCTCTGATAATCGTCATCATTTTTACCGATAAATAACTGCGACAATAGGATGGGAATCAAATCGTAAACAGTGGCAATTTTTTTGACTTTTTTGCACTCGCGTGCTTGGTTGGGAATCTGATAGAATGTCGCGTGGAAAATATCCGCTTCGCTCAAACTCTCCTGGTCGATTAAATGGCTGCGCTGCTTTGAAATGCCGATCGAATTTGAGAGGTATTTTTTTAAGTTGTCTGTTAAAAGTTTCGATTGGGGTTCTTGGCTGTGTTCCGGGAAGATTTTTTCCCGGTTTTCTAACATCTTGTAAAGCTCCATTAATTTGCTTTCAAAGTTTTTGAAAAAGCTGGAGTGAGCCAAAGGTATCCCGCGAAAACTGGGCTGAGTCTGCAAGTAATCCAGGCAAGACTTCACGGCGTACCAAGAATTAGTCGCGCAAAAAGATAAATCCAACTCTTTCGAGGCAATTAAACCCGATGCGATATTCTCGATGACTCTGGCAACACCGGTTCGAGAACGCGAATCGTAGTGTCCGTATCCCAGTACGGATATGTCATAAAAAATCTTGATCAACTCCTGCTGTTTTTCGCTATACGCATAGACTGGCGGGTAAGATTCGGCAGATATTTCCTGGGGTTTGTGGATTATTAAAAGCAAGGAAGTTGCAATGTAACCGCCCAATTCTATTTTCAGGTGCGGTGCCCATTGATTGCTAAGATCTTTCATCGGCGTCAAATCGTATTTGCTGTCGCCCATCCAGTAATCTGGAGGTTCTACGCGATATCCCTCGGCTGTTAGTTCGCTGATTAAACGCTGAATGTCTCTGTGTCTGAAGAATACTAAATTGTCTGTGTTTAAGGTTCCTTCATTTGATGAACAGTTGAACTCTGTTGTATGAATTGCCATACCGCCGGGCTTTAAGCATTTCAGAGATTCTTTGGCAAATCTGAGTCCGTGTTCGATCGATCCTATATGCTCAAAGGCACAGGAAGACCAAATGAAATCAAACTCACCTTGCTTTAAGTCTTCGGGGATATTGTTCATGTCAACTTCGCGGAAGCTGACAAGTTTGTCAAAGGTTTCTGGCGGGCAGATTTGCTTTTCGTTAAGTGCTTGTTTGCCGCGACAAAGTTGATCTGTTGTGGCCCAGTGTTCCTTGGCTTCCGGAATGTCGTAATTTTGGTCTGTGGCGACAATTTCGCACCCTAAAGAAGCGAATGCTGACGGTAGCGGTTCGTTACCAACCGCAAAACCCATGCCTTTTTTTCCGGCTTTGAGAAATCCTCTTTCATTCAAAGCTTGAGACATGACAACCCACTCCCAATTTTTGCGGTGAATAGTTTTGGAGGCTTGGAGTTTGTCTATCCAATGCTCATAGTAATCTGTCTGAAAGTCTCTGTTGACGCACAGTTTGCTTGTTACTCTACTAAATACTAGCGGCTGTTTGTCGGCGGTTGGGGGTTGAGTCAATGCCGATCGAGTTGCGGGAATTTTGGTAATATCTAGGACGGCGATCGCATTGGCAAAAGGAAAAGGTGCATTGTATTGTGCGCTAACAAGTTCTTCGGGATTTGCTTGTTCCCAAACTGAAGGCTGCGGCTGGGATGGGTCAACTTTAACTAATTTTAAATAACTGGCACTGACCGCATTTTTAGGAATATTGTATCGCTCAAATAAGAGATTTAAGTAATCTTGACTGAATTGGATATACCACCCTCTTTCGAGGAATTTACCGAAGGGTACTGTAATCAGCGCTCTACCGTGATCTGACAGCAAACCGTAGATTTTGGCGATCGCCTTTAAAGGCCCTTGCCAATCATATTTTTCCTGCTCTTCACCGTAAGCTTCACTTGGGTCAGATCCTTGTCCTATGTGTTCTACTGTAGAGATGCAAATTATACCGCTATACTTCTCTTCTGGATCGGCATCCATTAAATCAATTTTGTCTACTCCCACAGCAGTTTCGTATTTGTCGATAATTCTTCTAGCTTGAATTTCGGCAATATCTGTCGGGATCAGTTCGGGGTAATATTGCAGCACGTTACCCACTTCCAGCAGTCTGCTTTTATCCTTCAATCCGGCAATAAAGTTGTAGGCTATTGGTATTTCTACCGCTCTCTCCGAGGCGGGATAGTTGTTGTGCTTGAGCCGGTTGTAGGCGAGCCGTTGACCGTTGAAAATGAAAGTATCTTGCGAATCTGACATTTTGAGTTTTCCTTGGGCTATTGGCGATCGGTGAATTGCGAGCGGTGCATTTTAATTTATACGTCACATTGTCGGTCAAAACAGAAATTGCGTTTCAATCTCGCGTGGTGCAAAAAGCGTGCAACTGCGAACACGTTAATTTATCAGTCGATAGAGGGACAATCTATTGACAAATTGTGTCTTATAGTGTACTAGGAAATGCAACGATTAAGACAGCACCCGCATCTCCTGACCGAAAGCATCCACGATACAAGCCCCCGGATTCATCCCTCCAGAAATAAAAAACCTGTATCCGATGAAACTTACCCCCCGGATTGATCCGTAGGGTCAATGCTTCAATTCTAAAATCTAAAATCTAAAATCTAAAATCGATTGACGACGCCCAAGGCAGTTCGGTTTCCACGACCTCACCTGAGACCGCCACAGCATGGCCGGGATTCCTCACCACACAAAAACAAGTTACAATTACGTTAAGATTGATGAACATAAATAAAAATTCCCAAATCACAGGGACTAAAAATTAGGAGGATCGACCTCGGTGAATAAACGGTGGAGAAACGCTGGCCTGTACGCACTGCTGGCTATTGTAGTCATTGCCTTAGCAACGGCTTTTTTTGACAAACAGCCCCCAAGCCGCGAAGTTTGGAAGTACAGTCAATTCATTCAGGAAGTCGAAGGCAAGAGAGTAGACAAAATAAATATCAGTTCCGATCGCAGCAAAGCCCTGGTCACAGCCCAGGACGGCAACAAGGTACTCGTTAACCTGCCCAACGACCCCGAACTGATCAACATCCTGACCAAAAATAACGTAGATATTTCAGTTCTGCCCCAAAGCGACGAAGGCTTCTGGGTAAAAGCCCTCAGCAGCCTGTTCTTCCCGATCTTGCTTTTGGTGGGACTGTTTTTCCTGGTGCGGCGCGCGCAAAACGGGCCCGGCAACCAAGCCATGAACTTCGGCAAATCCAAAGCTAGAGTCCAAATGGAGCCACAAACTCAGGTGACTTTCGGCGACGTGGCCGGCATCGAACAAGCCAAGCTAGAGCTCGCAGAAGTCGTGGACTTCCTGAAAAATGCCGATCGCTTCACCGCAGTCGGAGCAAAAATCCCCAAAGGCGTACTGCTGGTCGGCCCTCCCGGAACTGGCAAAACCCTGCTGGCAAAAGCAGTGGCTGGAGAAGCAGGCGTTCCCTTCTTCTCGATTTCCGGTTCAGAATTCGTGGAAATGTTCGTGGGTGTCGGTGCTTCCCGCGTCCGCGACTTGTTTGAACAAGCTAAATCTAACGCTCCTTGTATCGTATTTATCGATGAAATTGACGCCGTAGGTCGCCAGCGGGGCGCTGGTTTGGGCGGTGGTAACGACGAACGGGAACAAACCCTGAACCAGTTGCTGACCGAAATGGACGGCTTTGAGGGCAATACTGGCATCATTCTGATTGCTGCCACAAACCGCCCCGATGTACTCGATGCGGCGCTGCTGCGTCCGGGTCGCTTCGATCGCCAAGTTGTAGTCGATCGCCCCGACTTCGGAGGCCGCCTAGAAATTCTCAACGTTCACGCCCGCGGCAAAACTTTGTCGAAAGACGTGGACTTGGAAAAAATCGCCCGCCGGACACCCGGTTTCACCGGTGCGGATTTGTCCAACCTACTCAACGAAGCAGCAATTTTAGCCGCCCGTCGCAACTTGACCGAAGTCTCGATGGATGAAGTCAACGATGCGATCGACCGCGTGCTCGCTGGCCCGGAAAAGAAAGACCGCGTGATGAGCGAAAAGCGCAAAACTTTGGTAGCTTACCACGAAGCCGGTCACGCTTTAGTCGGCGCGTTGATGCCCGATTATGACCCAGTGCAGAAAATTAGCATTATCCCCCGCGGCCGCGCTGGCGGTTTGACTTGGTTCACACCAAGCGAAGATCGGATGGATTCTGGCTTGTATTCTCGCTCTTACTTGCAAAATCAAATGGCGGTAGCTTTGGGCGGCCGCATTGCTGAAGAAATTGTCTTCGGCGAGGAAGAAGTAACAACCGGTGCGTCGAACGACTTGCAGCAAGTGGCAAGAGTAGCGCGGCAAATGGTGACTCGCTTCGGAATGAGCGATCGGCTAGGCCCTGTAGCTCTCGGTCGCCAACAAGGCAATATGTTCATGGGTCGCGATATCATGGCCGAACGCGATTTCTCGGAAGAAACCGCAGCGACGATCGACGATGAAGTGCGTTTGTTGGTAGAACAAGCTTACCGTCGCGCTAAAGATGTACTCGTCGGCAACCGCCACGTCCTTAATGCTTTGGCAGATATGCTAGTGGAAAAGGAAACTGTGGATGCGGATGAATTGCAAAATTTGTTAGCTAATAGCGATGTGAAAATGGCGACGATCGCCTAATCAATTTTGGATTTTGGATTTTGAATTTTGGATTTTCGAGAAAATCTAAAGTTTGAAATCAATAATTGGGGTGATTCTGGGATTGTCTGGAATCGCCCCGATTTTTTTATGAGTGCGATCGATTTTAGATTTTCAATGCGGGATTTTAGCTTTAATCTCAAAAATGACCAAGTAATCAGACATTCAACCTACCTTTTTCCTGAAGCTGGCGCTTAACTTCTTCCCAAGGAAATCTTCTTTCATCTTTTCTAGATTCAATAATATGTTATTTGAGGTCAACAATTGCAGCGTTTTTTGGGCTAGATTGTCAGTTCAAAACTGAACGCCGCCGATATTGTAATTTGCCATATATCGAAGTTAGTAACCTGTATTAAAATTATATGCGAGTCAGAATGATATGAGTTTTAAATTGGGAGCGCTCCCCAATTTAAAATCTTCGAGGCTCGCGCTCACGCCGAAATCTAAAATGTAAAATCTAAAATCTAAAATTGTATGAATCATCAATCTTGGTTGACACTACTAAAAAAACACCGTGCGATCGCAGTGATCCGTTCTTCCGAAAAGGAACTTGCTTGGCAGATGGCAAAAGCGGTAGCAGCCGGAGGAATCCAGTTTATTGAAATCACTTGGAATACCCACAAAGCTGCTGAGTTAATTGCGGAACTCCGGTCGGAGTTTCCTACTTTTAGTATTGGGACTGGCACTTTATTAAACTTAGAACAGTTGCAGCAAGCAATAGACTGCGGCGCTCAATTTCTGTTTACTCCGCACACCGATTTAGCGATGATTAAAACAGCCGTTGACGCCGGAGTGCCGATCGTCCCCGGTGCTTTTTCTCCTACGGAAATTGTCACCGCGTGGCAAGCAGGCGCTACCTGCGTTAAAGTATTTCCGATATCGGCTTTGGGAGGCGCGGCTTACCTGAAAAGCCTGCAAGGCCCCCTGGGAAACATTCCTTTAATTCCCACGGGCGGGGTGACGCTGGAAAATGCCAAAGTATTTATTGATGCCGGGGCGATCGCCGTTGGTTTAGCCGGAGACTTATTTCCTAAACACTTAGTGGAAAATCGCGATTGGCGCGCGATCGTCGAAATTGCACGAAATATTACCCAAAACTTAACAACTTGTTAAGCCCTGTTTCCCAATCCAACATTTCAAATCTACAATCTAAAATAGGACAAGCCAATCTAAAACCTAAAATCTAAAATAGTACGAGGTGTGAGAAATGAACAGGATTATTAACTCAAGTTACTTCCGTCGCGCCGGAACTTTCTGTGCCGGCTTCGCCCTCACTTTTGCTACATTCTGCGGCGGTTCAATGACCGCATTTGCCAGCGAACAGCACAACATAATTGCCAATAAAATTATGCTGTTGCAGCAATCCAGCGAACGCTGGATAGAAATAGATTTGTCAAGACAAAGGTTAATAGCTTGGGAAGGAAATACACCCGTTTACGCGGTGATTATTTCCAGCGGCAAATCATCGACTCCCACCCGCACGGGAACCTTTGCCGTTGAAACCAAACACCGCGTTACTAGAATGACTGGGCCGGACTACGACGTACCCGACGTTCCCTATACAATGTATTACGACGGAGGCATGGCAATTCACGGCGCTTACTGGCACAATTTGTTTGGCAATCCCGTTACTCACGGCTGCACAAATGTAGCTGTCAATCACGCTAAATGGCTATTTGAATGGGCCTCGGTGGGAACACCCGTGGTTGTGCACAAATCTGAAATTTAGACCCTTGGGCATTGGGCATTGGGCATAGTCAAACACTATTCAATCTGTTAGAACCCCTACTTCTTAAAGAAGTCGGGGTTCTGGGTACTATGTTTTTTTAGGTGTGCTTACTTAACTGCTGCTTTTAACAACAATCCCAATTGTATAAAACTTTACTAAAATCTAATTCTCTGAGTGCTGATTCATCAATAAAAAAGTTACCGACACCACTGTCTCCCCACATGATATCTACTGTCTCATTGGCATCGCTATCCATTTGGAATAGAAGAATATCTAGCTTTTGTTTTTGCTCAGATGTATTACTATAT
Source organism: Microcoleus sp. Pol12B5 (assembly GCF_036701335.1). NCBI lineage: Bacteria > Bacillati > Cyanobacteriota > Cyanophyceae > Oscillatoriales > Microcoleaceae > Microcoleus > Microcoleus sp. Pol12B5. The sequence goes on from NZ_JAUBQQ010000001.1 coordinate 101,198, forward strand.
TTTCTTAAGTCGTCTTGTGTAAAATAAGGATAACCACCTATTTTATGACCAAAGGAATGCGATATTTCTCGGTACTCATCCTCAATTTCAGAGTTCATAAATAACTCTTCAATTTCCGATCCTAAAATTTGTGGAAATTGGTAGTCACTGGTACTAATCGGCGCATATTTTTTAGTAAATTGCAAGCCGTAACAGCCCTGAACAGGAAAATATTCTGGTTCCGGCAAAAAATCATAATTGGTAATGATGTTTTCAACTTTGAAGTCGGGCTGAGGAAAATAGACTATTTTGAATTGGTCTTCGATTGTATGATTATCTGCATTGGCAGAATTGTCCAAATTTAAACCATATAGGTCATCGTCAGCTATATAGAACTGTAAGATACCCCGATCGGGAAAACCATCTAAAGGCGGTATTTCATCAAAGTTGAGTTGCGCTAGCAAAAATAAATATTTACCGTCACAAGTTTTGGGATATTCAAAGCCTTTAGGTAAATAGGGCAATCCCCCAAATTTACTCTGCCACCAATTAACGTCATCATTATTCTGGGTTTTAATTTCGATGTAAGGTTTAATGGTAGCTTCGATGCTGTCGCGATACTTTTCTAGTTCGGGAGAGAGTGGAGATTCTAGTTTGTAGTTCATTTGCTTTTTAAAATTTGTTTTCAACGCAATCATTCAGGGTGCGCCGAAGCGCACCTTACCTGTAAAACCTATTCCTAACTTAGCTGCACCACGGGTTTATCCTCTAACAAAGTTTCATTTGTCAGCAAATCTTCCACGGTAATGCGTAAAAAGCGCTGTTCGTCAACGCGGAAGAAGATTTTGATGCGATCGCTCCCCGGATACCCAGGCGGCGTCAATTGAGCGATGCTGCGGGCTCCTTCTTTATCATTTAGGGGCTGTACCGATGTTTTTGCCACGAGTTGGCGAGTAATTAGTCTGTCGCCGTCAAAATATATCTCCGTGCCGCCAGTTTCCGCTCCCAATTCGCCGATAATTAATTCTATACTTGGCTGACTTTCTAAAGAAGCCCCCAAGACTAATTCTACCGGTTCGCTCATCGGATAAGATTGGCCGGATTTAATTAAACTGTGCCAACTGTGGCAATTGTCGCGGCGGTTCCAGTAGCGAATGCCGTAACTGTGATAGAGAAAATCTTTGATTTCTATGCCTTGACTCAGTTGCAGAGCACCTTGGGCGATCGCCTCAAAGGGTTTGTCGCAGCGAATTTTTGCCGGATCGAAATATTGCTGCACCCAACGCCCGACAGCGGGAATTTGTACAGTACCGCCAACTAGCAAAACTGCGTCGATGTCGCCAATTTCTAAGCCTTGGCGCCGCGCTTGCTGCAATACTTGATTCATGCAGTCGTCCAGTTTGTCAAAAAACTGATGTTCAGCGAGGATAGATTCAAAACGAGTTCGGTCTAATTCTAATTCGTAACTCTCAAAATTTTCGTCATCAAAATAAACCTCAACTGCCTGATTTACTAAAGATAACTGAATCTTTAACCGTTCTGCTAATCTCGTTGTAATCGGAGATTTTGCCAGCCCTTTTGTTTTAACAAAATAGTCAACTATCCAATTATCAATATCAGAACCGCCTAAATTTTGTCCGGCTTTAGCCAAAACCCGGGCAACTTTTGTTTTTTGCGCTGAAGATTCAGCTAATAACTTTTCGCCCCACTTAAGAATAAAACCGAGGGGCTTTTTGTCGGCGGAAGCGTCCAAACGCACTAAAGAAAGATCGAGAGTTCCGCCGCCGAAATCAATTACTAACAGATTTTCGCGATCGGCTAAACCGTAACCCAAAGCAGCCGCCGTAGGTTCGTCCAACATCCGCACCTGTTCTACTTGCAGAGATTGAGACACTTTGCCCAACCAATGGCGGTAAGCTTCAAAACTATCTACAGGCACTGTAAAAATCAAAGAGTCGATCGGCAAAGGTACTTCGCGAATTGAGTTTACAATTTGGCTCAAATACCACTCGCCTACTTGTTCAAAAGTAATAAGTTGCCCATCAACTTCCGGCACAAAACCCTGAACAGAAGTGCCAATTCCCCGCTTAAAATTGCGAAAAAACCGAGAATCTCCACTCAAATCCAGGCCTTTGTCGCGGACTTGCTGACCGAGTATGACTTTACTTTGAGCAGCGTCCTCAACGTAGAGTAAACTGGGAATTAGGGGCGGATTTTGAGCCGAGATTGCCGACAATCCCGGTAATTTTAAAGTTTCGGGCTGCTGGAGGACTTGATTCCAGCGAGCGACGACGGTGTTGCTAGTTCCAAAGTCAATTGCGATCGTCATTCAGCCAAAATACACAGCTACTAGGGATTAGATTATATTATGGTATTTAGAGCCACAAATGCAAATAGATTCTCAAATTGTGCTTGAATAAAGATTTTGTTACAACCGGAACAGCTTTCGCGGCGGAGTCTTCAATTTTGTGCAACTGCATATTTTTATTTGCAACAAATAAGCGCCACTTTTATAAGCGACACAAAACTCATCCCCTTTTAGATTTTATATTAAAACCTTGAGAATGACTAACTGCATAAGGGTTGGGAATTTGGGCATAAACTTGCATTGTTTCTTGAAAATGGTATAATCTCTCCGCCGTCGCAATTTTTTACCTTTGGTATTAATCCAGTTTTGTAATGAAGCGTGAAAAATGTTGGACATGGGCGATCGCAACTCAGCACTATTGGCTTTAACACTGCTTGTCCCTGCCGCTAGTATCGGTATCATAGCAGCCTTGTATATTGCCCCTGGAAGCTGGGGACAAACACTGTCAGTCTTTTGTCAAGTTTGGTTGTTGGTTTTTCCGATCGCCTGGTCTGTTTTTGTCGATCGCGAAAAGCTCAGTTTATCCCTACCCAAGCGCCAAGAAGTGCTGGCTGGATCTATTTGGGGAATATTCATGTTTGCGGTAATTCTGGGTATCTATAGCCTTTTCGGTCAGCAGTGGATCGATCCTGTACTTGCTAAAGAAAAATCGTACCAATTAGGTATTAGCAGCCCTACTATTTACTTGATTGTAGAAGCATATTTTGTGCTAGTTAACTCGCTGATTGAAGAATTTACTTGGCGGTGGTTTGTCTGCAACAAGTGCCAGATTCTCATACCAGGCACAAAAGCAATATTTCTGAGTTCGCTATTTTTCACCCTCCACCACATTTTTGTAATAGCAGCTTACAGCGACTGGCAGGCTGTGCTATTAGGTTCATTAGCTGTCTTCGCCGTCGGGATAATTTGGTCGCACTCTTATGTGACCTACCGTTCGCTTTGGTCGACTTATATCAGCCACGCGATCGCAGATTTAGCCTTGGCAATTATTGGTTGGCAAATCCTTTTTAACTACCTGCTTTTTCAGCGACTATCGTCGGCAATTATACAGTAAACATTGACCCTTTTCCCAACTCATTCTCCCGACTAATATCTCCCCCCATCATCTGACACAATTTCTGGCCGATTGCCAATCCCAAACCCGTACCGCCGTATCGGCGAGTAGTAGACTCGTCCGCTTGCGTAAAAGCTTGAAATACTCTCTCAATTTGCTCTGTATTCATTCCAATTCCAGTATCGCTGACTGTGAAACTAATCCCTTCTTCAGCAGCCGGAATATCCGAACTCGGCTATTGAATGATGCTGTGCAATAATCGAAGTTCATATCTTCCCATCGGCAGATGCTTTCCGTTAAGGCATCTGATTTTAATTCTACGTTTTGTTTTGCTTGCGATCGCATAATTTTAGCTGCATGAAAACTGGCCCACATATCGCTACAAGCATCGGCAGCCGGGCCCCCAAGATCACACCGATTGTCATCTGGAATTGCCAACTTAGGAAAAATTATGCTTTCATAACATCCAATTTTTTGTAGGCGAAATCGTTTGATACATACCACGAGGCTGCTGCTACTGCTTAGGAGTCAAAGTTTGCACGATATAGGCCGATCCCCCTTGAGTATTCCTTTGATCTTTATAGGGTCATTTGATAAGTTGCTGCTCAAGTTTTGTTACGGTAATTACTTAGACAGGAATTGGGCAGGAACGCTACATATACTCTGCCCCGCAGTGGCAGTCTCTTGTGGGAAAATTTTCAGGCGATCGCCTTTTATTAACAAATTTAAAACTCAGGCAGCTAATTAAATTTATATCGGTGAAACTCTATGTTCTGTAGCACGATTGGGCAACCTATTTTTTCAAACTGTGGACGCATCAACCAGGTTTTTTCATGAACATACGACAAGTGAGGGCGAGGGATATCGCTTGAAAAACAGGGTTTCTCCCCTCATTCGCGCGTCCACAACGGTCATTCGCGCGATCGCGCCCCTGCTGGTATTGGAGAAAACCACCATCTCTGAATCTTGACCAAATAGGATATTGTATCAAGCAATACCGACAGCACAGTTACCAAAAAACCACAGCCACTGATTGTATTTAGCTCTGTTGGTTCAATGAGGCAATCAACATTCTCAAGGTAAGAATTTCCCTCTTGAATCGAGTATAAAATTTTGCCAAAAACGGTGTCTATCTACTGCATATTGTTGTTAATGCTACCTTTGTCCCCCACATTAAAAGTTGGCTGATATTCGGTTTCCCGTACATCTCTGTCTGTTTAATCGTAAATGATATTATCTTTAACAGAGGGTGTTGTCTAGCTTGGTGTTTGTCGCGAACAAAGCTCCTATTTGATGAGGTATCTATCTTCAGGAGTAACTTTCGCTGACCTGAAAATTATCCCTCTAGGAACTGTTTCGCGATCAAATAAATCCTTATCATCAATGCAATGACAGTGATATTTTGGCAGATAGATGTTGGGGTGTTGCGAACAGTCGATAAGTTGGATTCTATGTAAACACCAGGAAAGCGGTAATTAATATTCACCCGCCCCTCTTTCCTTTTGGGCTCTAATATCAGCGCTGCTAGCAGCGCCGAGAGCGAGTTAAAGTCGTCAGCGGGACTTAAAAATGAAAATCACCTTTGTTCTTCCTACTCTGTCTCTGACTGGTGGAATACGAGTAATATCTATTTTCGCAGAACTTTTGAGAAAGCGAGGACACTCAGTGTTCGTCATCTCTGTACCCAATCCCCAGCCGAGTATGCGCCAGCAAGTCAAGTCGCTGCTGCGAGGAGGGGGTTGGATTTCCCCACCTGAAAATGAACCCTCATTTTTCGATAACTTAGGTGTAGAACACAAAATTACCGATCGCTACCGCCCCGTAGAAGACAAAGATGTACCTGACGCTGACGTAGTAGTTGCCACCTGGTGGGAAACCGCCGAGTGGGTAGCCAAACTCTCTCCTAGCAAAGGAGCAAAAGCTTATTTTATCCAGCACCACGAAATTTTTGACTATCTACCTCAAGGAAGAGTAGAAGCAACTTGGATGCTGCCAATGCACAAAATTACGATCTCTGAGTGGTTAGTTGAGCTAGCTCGGACTAAATATGGCGATGACCAAGTTTCCTTAGCTCCTCCTAGCGTGAACACCAAACAATTTTACGCCTGTCCTCGCAACAAACAATCGGTTCCTACAGTTGGCCTAATGTACTCTACAATCTACTGGAAAGGAACCGACATCGCCCTCAAAGCTTTTTCCCTAGCAGCCGAAAAGATTCCCAACTTGCGTCTGGTTGCCTTCGGTGTAGATGCTCCATCCTCGGAATTGCCCCTACCGGCCAATGCCGAGTATGTAATTCAACCCGACCAAGACAAAATCAAAGACTATTACAGCAAATGCGATGCATGGCTGCTGGCGAGCCGATCAGAAGGCTTTGGCTTGCCAATTATCGAAGCGATGGCGTGCCGCACTCCCGTCATCAGTACCCCAGCAGGTGCTGCTCCTGAAATTTTGAGCGGCGGTACTGGCATACTTGTAAGACCAGAAGATCCCCAAGAAATGGCAAAAGCCATAGAGTCTATCTGTCAGTTGCCAAATTCCAAGTGGCAAGCCATGTCTGAAGCCGCCTATGCCAAGGTAAACAATTATACTTGGGAAGATGCCACGGATCATTTTGAAGCGGCATTGGAAGTTGCTGTAGACAAATCTAAAAACCGCGAGGTTAACATAGATTGCTTTTCTCCCTACTATGCGGACAAAAAAATTCTGGTTGGATGCTAAGTGCCGCGCTGCCATTTGAAATTCGGCGCTACGGGCGTTTTCGGCGCCGGATTCTGGGGAGAAACTCAATATCGTTTGGTGGGGTGCTTCTGCTACAAATAAAATCGCCTGTGTCCTGTTTTCTACGCAGCAGTCTCGACACGAATTCTGACCGCAGCGACGACGGACTAAAGGTTATAAATTGATCTGCCAAAATCTTAACTAGAGGGCAATGGAGGTTTTAAGGCTGGCTCCGTTACCGGTTAAACTTGTCTTGTCATCAAACATCTCCCGATTTGTAATTGGGAAAAGTCCCTGACGACAAAGTTAAGATCGGCTCGACTATCGAGTTACGATCGCCTCCTGCAGAGATCCGCACCCCGCAGAAAAGCCAAACAGAGGCTGGTAAGTGCGAAGTTGCTGGCATGGAGGAGTTTTAACCAGTATCCATCTTCCGTATCTATTCATGAAAATTACTTTTGTCCTTCCTACCCTTGGTCTTGCAGGTGGCATGAGGGTGTTATCTATTTACACAGAACTGCTGCAAAAGCGAGGACACAAAATATTTATCGTCTCTCAACCCCCGGGGCAACCGACTTTGATCCAACAATTGCGATCGTTGCTCAGAGGTAGGGGTTGGCAGTCCGCTCCCAAGAAACACCACTCTCACTTTGACAAGGTGGATGTCGAAACCCGAGTTCTCGAAACCAACCGTCCAATTACCGACCTGGACGTGCCTGATGCCGATATCATCATGGCTACTTGGTGGGAAACTGCCGAGTGGGTGGCAAAACTCTCTCCGAGCAAAGGAACAAAAGTATATTTTCTCCAACACTACGAGGCATTTGAGTACGTACCAAAAGGTAGAGTAGAGGCAACTTGGCGGCTGCCGATGCACAAAATCGCTGTGGCCCAGTGGCTGACAGACCTAGCTCGGAATGAATACGGCGATTTGTCTGTATCTCTCGTCCCTCCTACCGTGGACACCAAACAGTTTTACGACCCCCAGTCGCGATCGAAGCAGCCGCGAGGCAAGCAATTAGTTCCCACAGTCGGGATCTACTATAGTACAACTCCTTGGAAAGGCTGCGATATTGCCCTGAAAGCTTTGTCTATAGCTGCTAAAAAAATTCCGAACCTTCGTTTAGTTGCATTTGGTTCCGGCGACGATCGTCCTCTTCCCCATTTGGTGCCAGAGGATACTGAGTATAATAAGGAACCTACTCAAGACCAACTAAGAGAATTTTACAGCAAATGCGATGCTTGGCTGTTTTCCAGCAGATCCGAAGGCTTCGGCTTGCCAATTTTAGAAGCTATGGCTTGTGGCACTCCAGTCATCGGCACTCCTGCAGGTGCGGCTCCGGAACTACTTGCTGGCGGGGGTGGCATACTTGTCAAGCCAGAAGACCCAGAGGATATGGCAAAAGCGATCGAGCAGATTTGTCAGTTGCCTGATGCCGAATGGCGCGCCATGTCCGAGACTGCTTTGGAGACGGTAATAAATTATACTTGGGAGGATGCAACTAATCTCTTCGAGGCGGCACTGTACACTGCTTTGGAGCGTCAGGCACAATTAACGAACAAGATGTAAAATTGACGTTGATTTAAAAGAGTGGGGTTGGGCGATCGTTTAATCGAGAATTTTTATCGGGCAATTTGAGTTGTCTTTCTACAATTTTCCTGCCAAAAAAGACCTATGGTTGCATTAATCCCACTTGCTATGTTCGGCTTTATTCCAGTCGTTTTTTACCTGTTTGTGAGGTTTCCGGCTCAGCGGGCGGTAATTATAAGTTTTGTAGCAGCGTGGCTTTTTTTACCGCAAGCTTCTTATCCCATCCCCTCATTGCCACCGTATACCAAAATCTCTGCCGCTTGCTACGGGATTTTGCTGGGGACTCTTATCTACGATACTGCGCGCCTCACCTCTTTTAAGCCCGGTTGGCTGGACGTGCCAATGGTAATTTACTGTTTGTGTCCAATTATTTCACAAGTTAGTAATGGTGGCAGCCCGATTTCTCCGACTATCAACCAAATCGTTACTTGGGGTCTGCCTTATTTTTTAGGACGCTTGTATGTGGGTAGTTTAGACGGGCTGCGACAATTAGCGATCGGCATTTTTGCAGGTGGGTTAGCCTACATTCCTTTTACTTTAATTGAAGGGGTTAGGGGCCCAATTCTGCACCAAATGATTTACGGCGTCAATGCCTTTGAGGACTGGGGTCAAGCAAGGCGTTTGGGGGGGTGGAGACCAGTAGTGTTTATGCAGCACGGTTTGATGGTGGGCCTGTGGATGATGACAGCCGCCTTAATTGCTGTTTGGCTGTGGCAAACTGGGACGCTCAAAAAGTTTATGGGCCGTAACATCAAGACTTTAGCAATTATATTAACTATAGCTTTTTTCCTGTGCCGTTCTACTGGCGCCTACAGTTTATTTGGAATGGCGTTGCTCGTATTATTCTCTGCCAAGATTTTTCGCACCTCTTTGCCCTTGCTCTTGATAATTGGATATATAGTGTTTTATCTGTACATAGCTGCATCGGGTCAATTTTCGAGCCAAGACGTGGTTGCATTCATTACTCAAATATTTGGCGAAGAACGAGCCGCCTCTTTGAAGTTTAGATTTGACAATGAAGAGATATTGGGGGAAAAGGCGCGGCAAAGATTTATGTTTGGCTGGGGAGATTCCGGCGGAAACCGCGTGTATAACGAGTACGGTGATGATATCTCGGTCACCGACAGCTTATGGATTATTGCATTTGGCATCAACGGTGCAGTCGGTTTAGTTAGTTTATTTTCTTCAATGTTACTTCCTGTTATCGTCTTTTGCTTGTTCAAATATCCCGCCAGAACCTGGTCTAATCCCAAAGTAGCCCCTGCTGCCGCCCTGGGAGTAGCCTTAAGTATGTACGTGTTTGACTGTGTTTTGAATGCTATGACTAACCCGATTTTTGCGCTGATTGCTGGAGGAATATCGGGTCTCGTCTTAAAAGCTCCAGAAAGTCTTAAGGCAAAGAAAACCAGTTCGCCACCAAGAAGACAGGCGCTGGTTCACCAAAAATCCGGATGATTTTCCTGAAGGCGATCGCTGCTTCACTGCAAGCTTGACACTAGGTTGCCTTCCCTGGAGACAAAAACTAAAAAATCTACCACTTTTGGATGAAATCCAGTTCGGAAGTTGCCAGATATTTTTCACTAGGTTAAACTTTTAATCTCATAAACTCTTTTTTTTACATTCATATGCCATGCTTCAACAAGTATTAGCACTGGATGGCTGTTTACTTGGAACTGTGTTGCGACTTATAAACTTCAAAATTGGCTTTATACACTTTTTCTAAAACGAGCTGATTCTTTACATAATCTTTAAAAATCCTGACTAGACAGGTAGGGTCTAGGAGGATATACTGAGAAAAGTATGTTCAATGAAGCGCCCAAGCAGTGAAAACACGAAACTGTATTGCGGGTTATAATAGTTTGAGTTGTAGTTTAATATAAAGCAGGAAGGGAATAATAAATGAAAACAGTTAATTTATTGAATGTCTCGATAGATAACTTCTCAATAACAGAGTTGTTTGAAAAACTCGACTCCGAAGGCGGTGTTGTATTTACGCCAAATGTAGACCACTTGATTAAGTTGCAGTATGACCGCGACTTCTATGAAGCTTACAATAAATCTAGTTATAGAGTCTGCGACAGTCAAATATTGATGTATGCCTCGAAGTTTTTGGGTACTCCTCTCAAAGAAAAAATTTCAGGTTCGGATTTGTTTCCTGCCTTTTATATGTATCACAAAGATAACGATAAAATTAAAATATTTTTGCTAGGAGCGGCTGAAGGTATTGCTAAGAAAGCCCAGGAAAAAATTAACCAAAAAATTGGTAGAGAAATAGTGGTTGAAGCACTTTCTCCTTCTTTTGGCTTTGAAAAAAACGAGGAAGAATGTGAAACAATAATTGACGAGATCAATAAATCAGGAGCGACTGTTCTCGCTATAGGAGTGGGAGCGCCCAAGCAAGAGAAGTGGCTGGTTAAATACAGGAGCAAATTAACACACGTCAAAATTTTCTTAGCCGTAGGTGCAACCATTGATTTTGAAGCGGGTTGCAAAGCCAGAGCTCCCAAATGGATGAGCGAAGTCGGCATAGAATGGGCGTACCGACTGTTAAGTGAACCGAGAAGGTTGTGGAAAAGATATTTGATTGAAGGTCTGCCTTTTTTCCGGTTAATCTTAGAACAAAAATTAGGGTTTTATAAAATGCCTTTCATGGAGAGCAAAACCAGCCAGCTAGAATGGAAAGGTGGCTCCTAAAAAGGTGAGCGACCAATCTCTAGCATAAATTAAGCTGAGTGTCGGAGAAAGTGGGTTTGACTTTAAGGTAAGACTGATGCAATCTGTGGATAGTCCGAGCGCACCTCTCACTTGATCTCAAAATAATTCATTTTTGCTTTCAAGTCCAGGTAAAATCGGAAAGAAACCTTTTGTGGAAAATCCTAATTAGGGATGCAACCGATGAATCTGCCTTCTTTCTTGTGGTTGTGGAAAATAGCGGCTTGGTCAATGGGTGTTTCCCTGTTGGCTTACTTGTTGCTGGCCGTTACTGGAACGTGGATGTTTGCCGCTAGGAGTACCAAACAACCGCGCCCAAAATGGCTGCGTCCCTTTCATTTAGCCACTGGTGCGGGAATGGCAACTTTGGTAATTTTACTGCTGGGAATTGGTGTAGTCGGTACGCTAGGATACTACGGCAATTTGGGTCACTCGGCTCATTTACCGGCGGGGTTAGCTGTTGTGGCTTTGGTGTTGGTTTCTGTTGGAAGCGGGCTGCAAATTGGCCCTAAACATCCTTGGGCCCGCCCCCTCCACATCGGCACTAATTTGGCCTTGTTTGGGGGATTTGTGACTGTGTTGCTCACAGGATGGACGATCGTACAAAAGTATTTGCCGAAAGTTTGAAACCTGTCTATTTGACCTCAAACTATACCAAATATCCAAGGGAAAACATATATATAACATATATATAAGGTGCGCCGCAGCGCACCCTAGGTTTAATTTTTTTGCGTGAGTCCGTTTTTTGTGATGAATTCTAAAATATGTTGCGCGGTAATCTGTGGCTTTTCTAAGTGGGGAACGTGCCCGCAGTCGGGTATCCAAATTAGTTGAGAATTTGCGATCGCCCTTGCAAACTTTTCCGCATCCGCCGTCCCCAAAATCCGGTCTTGTTTTCCCCACAAAATCAGCGCCTGCTGCTGAATTTGCGATAATTTTTCCCCAAAACCACCGTAACCTCCGCTTTTGGTAAACGCAATTAAAGCTTGATTCCAGTTGGGCATTTCCAAGTGCAAAGCAGCACAAGTTTGAGCGTCTTGAGAAGCCAAATTTTTATCGAAATAAGCATTGACGCTAATTCGCTGGCGAATTTTGGGATTGCGTAAAAATGAAGTTGCCAGATACCCTAAAGGAGGAATTAAAAACTTTCCCTTATTAGAACTGATGGCAAAACCTGCGCTATCTATTAACACTAATTGTTTTACAGCTTCTGGATAATTGAGAGTGAAATCAATTGCTGCTGCACCTCCCATTGAAGCACCGACTAAGATTACAGGCTGCGAAATTAGCGTTTTCCAAAAATAGTAAAGGTGACTTTCAATTGCCCTCGCACTGAATGCCAAGCCTGCCGCTCTTTCTGTAAACCCGAAACCCAACAAATCAACCGCCCAAGTTTCATTTTCGGCAGCTAGCAGCGGTAACAGGCGGCGGAATTCAAACAAGGAACTGTCGAAGCCGTGAATTAGCAAAATTGGTGTGTTGCCACTACCTTGGCGCACGTAGGTTGTGGCAATTGGTGGAGAAGATAGGGGAGTTGTAATTGCTGCTTGTTGAATGCTTTGGGCTAAGGCAATTGAAGTAGATTCTGTAAGTTGTGCGATCGATTTTGGCAGAAAACTTGCTGGCATAATTCTTGATAAATTGTGAATCGGTAGGGGCGATGCCACTATGTCCGCCCTAACTTTTAAGTATATATGCTTGGTCGATCGCTATTTGAGGAGTTGGGGCGAGTCATTAAAATTTGATCGATACTCAGTATCCCTGAGCCCAGGCTTAGGTTTGTCGTGCGCTCGCCAATATAGCAATTCTCAATTGCCCGCAATATAGTAAGGATACGGCGCCGTGCCTACGGAATATGTGTATTGCACTCAACAGGATAAGGTGTACCGCTGCGTGCGTACCCTAAAAAATGCAATAGAGGCGGGGTTTAGACGGATTTGTCGATCGCAAAAACCACTCTAAAACCCGCCCCTAATGACAAGAGTCACTAATTAACCGACTAATTCTTCGCCCCTACGCCCACATACATAATCGACGTATCCTCATTAATTTTGATTTTAAACAACCCAGACTTTTTGTAATCAAAATAGTTAGCGATATTAGATATTAGCACTTGAGAAACTTCTTGGAAACTTTCCCCCGAAGGAAATAGCTGCTTTCCACTTGTAAGATTCCCCCAAAAACCGTGCATCTGGGCTAAAATAGCGCCCATTTCTCCAAACATATCAAAACCTTTAATTTCAATCTTGCCGAAACCCATATCGCGCATTACCACAGACAGCTCATCCGGGGTAATAAATTTTTCCCAATCGTGAACGCCCCGCCTAATCTCCTGCAAAATATTTTCCATCAGCCCAATCATCACAACTTGCGAGGAAAAAGTTCGGTTGATTGTATCAAAAAAGAACAGTCCCCCAGGCTTAAGAATCCTGTGAACCTCAGACACAACTTTTTTGTAATCGGCCACGTGTTCCAAAACATCCACGCAGATTACAACATCAAAGGTATTGTCTTCGTAGGGCATATTTTCGGCAAAACCTTGCTTGTAGTCAATCTCATAACCGCTAGTAACTGCGTGATTTTGAGCCGCTACAATACATTTTTGCGATCGATCTATTCCAGAAACAATAGCGCCTCTCTCGGCCATAAACTCGCAAGAAAAGCCTCCGCCGCACCCGACATCTAAGGTTTTCAGCCCTTGCCAATTAGTCGCGTGTCTGTCGAAAAACTCAAATCTGGGTTTGTTTAGATGGTATAAGGCATAAATTTTAGTATTTTCGTCCCACCAATTATCGGCATTTTCCTCATAAAACTCTAAATCATTTTTTACTTCTGTTTTCTGCACGATTTTCTTAGTCCTGATTAGTGGGAATATAGAGGGCGATTGCACTTTTGGCTTATTTTATATAAATGAGACAAACAAACCCGGTTTCTGTGAAAAATCCGAGGTTTCGTGACGAGTTCGCAGGCAGACACCAAGTTTCTGAGTCCGCGCGCGTAAGTTCTATTTTATCGTTAGTTGTGAATCGCCACAGTTTTTTATTATAATATCTCTGGCATAAATTTCAACCAGATGGCTCGCGTTTCTATTATCATCCCAGCCCTCAACGAAGCGAATTGTCTGGAACGCACTCTCCGCCAACTCAGCATCCTTAATCCTCCCCCTTGGGAAGTGTTGGTGGTAGACGGCGGCAGTCAAGACGAAACAGTGGCGATCGCACTTTCCGCCGCCACGCGCGTTATTTCTAGCAGTATAGCCGGACGTTCCGTGCAAATGAACTTAGGTGCTCAAGTCGCCACCGGTGAAATTCTGTGCTTTCTCCACGCCGATACTTTAGTTCCCGACGACATTGTAGCAGTCATCCAGAAAACATTGTCCGATGCCGAAATTGCCGGCGGCGGGTTTATCTCCATGATGGCTGGTTCGCAGCAAACAAGATGGGGTTTTTCCCTCCACAATTACCTAAAAACTTATTACGCGCCGCTGTTATTTCGACCTCATTTATTTTTCAAAGGATTGCGCTTGCTGTTTGGCGACCAAGTTATTTTTTGCCGCCGTACCGATTTTTGGGAATGCGCTGGTTTCGATGCCGCGCTGCCAATTATGGAGGAAGCGGATTTGTGTTTGAAGTTAGTGCGACGGGGAAGACTTAAGTTAGTCAATCGGGTAGTGGAGAGTAGCGACCGTCGAGTTGCAACTTGGGGCGAATTTAAAGCTATTGCGATCTATCTTTCGATTGGTTTTTTGTGGGGTTTTGGCGTTTCCCCAAGGTATCTTAAGCAGTTTTATGAAGACATCCGCTGAACACAAAACCCGCTTAAATTCCAAGAATGTATTGGTTGTATTTTGGTGGCAAAACTTTCTGCAACAGGTAAATAATCGCCCAACAACCTAACAAAGTCCCAGTAAATAAAAAGCCGAGCTTCAGTAGCGGATTTACCGGGTCAATAAACTTATAAAACACTAACAAGACATATTTCACTACTGTCGAATCCAGCAGATATATAGGGAATGAGTAAGCAGCCAATATTTTGACTAACCCAGACACTCTACTGGGAAATGCAATATTCTTAGAAAATGCGAGGATCGACAATACGAACAAAATTGCGTATCCTTGAGCAGATAGTTTAAAAAACGATCGGAGAAACCATTCCTCCGAATTAACTCCACTTTTTAGGTAAAATTCCAAAATGCTAGCTAGATAAAAAAGGATGGTTGCTCCTAAAATTGGCATTTTAATCCGTTCGAGAACGGGTTGAATTCTGTCATAGGAGCTGCCCAAAAATAGACCAGTTGAAAATGGCAAAATCCAACTGAAAATCCAGCGCTCCATCAAAGGTAGAGGTATTGATATGTATTGGAAAGCGGTTAAGTAGAAGAAGATTGTAAAAATTGTTTGAATTGTTAAGCCCAAAGCCAAAATTTTTCTGGGTTCTAAAAATCTTAATTTCACGAGAAGCCACCACCAGCCGTAGCATTGAACAATCACAACGATGAAGTAATAGGGAGGCATCACTGAACCCGTCAAGATATCTCTGAGTAATGAAAGTAAGTCAAGTTTTTGGATTTCTCCCAAATTATTTAAGATGTACAAAGTTACTGACCAAAACAGATAAGGGGGTATAATTTTTGACAGTCTTTTTTTGACTACCAGTGCGGGATTATTTTGATTTTCCAGTTTGTTGCTGAGAAAAAAACCGCTCAACAGTAAAAATGCAGGTACGCAAAATAGTTGAAATGTATCGATCGCCACAAATAAAATTCTGCGATCGCGAAATGTAAAGAACCCAGCATGAGTAATCACCACACTGACGATCGCTAAAGCTCGGATCAAATCAAATTCAGCAAACCGATTAGAAACTTTTTGCATGGTAAAAATTAGATTGTAAAAATTGGAACCCAATTAAGAATTTTTTGTCTGATGAGTTTTCACCAAACTCTAGCATAAAATTTTATATCTGCTCCTATCTTCACAAAACTTAGGCCGGCAAAAATAAGTCACCGACTGCTGGGACTGAGGAATAAAGACTATAGAGACTATTGCGAAAAAAAATCTACCTAAATTAGGTAGACTTTTAGAAATGTTCAAGCAATGAGTTCACTGTTGGCTAACCGTTGCTGTGATGGATGTGCGACGCAGAAACACTATCCAACTGATCGCGCCCGTTGCGGATCACGCGCAGCATATCGCTCAACTTGTGCTCGATATTATCGAGAACTTGGTCGGCATAATCATCAGCTCCGTTTTGAATTTCCTCGCATTCAGCCATCGCCCTGACTCTCATCTCTTCCAATTCCTCTTGAGCCTGGTAGCGAATTTGTTCGACTTCCGCCAGCGTCGCCTGCTGAATTGCCTCGCAGTCGAGCAAAACTTGCTGTCGCAACTGATCTGCCTCTATCTTCGCCTGCTGGAGCAAGCCCATATCGTTTAAAATTTCTGCTGCTCGCTGTTCTGCTGCTTCTATCACTTGCTGAGCGTAAAGTTCCGCTTCTTGAAGCAAGTCGTCCTTGTGCCGGATGATCGTCTCGGCTTCCTGAAAGGCGATCGGCAAATTTAGCCTCACCAAGTCTAACTGATCAAGCAACTGTTCTTCATCCACCAGAGTGCGTCTGGTCATGGGAATTCGCGGACTGTCGAGAACAATTTCCTCAAGCCGATTCAATTCCCGCTGGATGTCTACTCCTGCGGTTCGGGTGGGATCTCCGAAGGTGGCTGTGTTCTGAGGTGATTCGTTCTCAGTGCCGCGTCCGGTAGTGTCGGGTTCGATGCGAGTTGGTTCCTGCTGGCGTAACATTTGTAAATATCTAGGGCGACGTGTTTCGGAACAAGATGATCTACGGAGCCACCAAACTTGGCTATTTCTTTAACTACACTACTACTTAAAAAGCTGTACTCGTTAGAAGTTGCCAAAAAAACTGTTTCAATTTCACCCAGAAGGGTTTTATTGGTGTGGGCCATCTGGAGTTCCATTTCAAAATCTGTTAATACCCGGAGCCCCCGCAGCAGCACTTTGGCTTGTCGAATCTTAGCATAGTTTACTGTCAAACCCTCAAAACTGTCTACTTCTACATTTTGCAAGTGTTGGGTAGAGCGCCGGATCTGCTCGATCCGTTCCTCTACGGTGAAGAGAGGCGTTTTGCTGGGGTTTCTGACGACGGTAACAATTACCCGATCGAACAGTTTAGATCCCCGCTCGATAATGTCTGCGTGACCGAAGGTAATGGGGTCAAAGCTGCCTGGATAGATTGCAATCACGAGTTTGGCTCAACGAAGTGGGGGAGTGGGGGAATGTGGGATAGGGGGAGAGAGAGTGGGGGAGTGGGAGAGTGGGAGAGTGGCAAAGCCGGAGATATGGAAAATCTTCCTTCTTCCTTCTTCCTTCTTCCTTCTTCCTTCTTCCTTCTTCCTTCTTCCTTCTTCCTTCTTCCCTCTACTTTTTCATGGAATGAGCTTTGTAGAAAGTTTCGAGGCTTTGCTTGTCGCCCACAAACCGCCAATGCCAAGGCTCGTAACTGACGCCTTGGCGATTGTTTTTGGGGAAGGACATTTCAAAGCTGAAGGCGACGGCGTTGGCTTCTAACCACTTGAAGGCTTCGGTATTTTCAAAACTGGGGCTGAGGTTGTGTTCCGGGGCGCTGCCGTCGCCGATGTCGATCGCGTAACCTGTGTGGTGTTCGCTGTAACCTGGAGGGGCGCTGACTTCGGCTCGCTTGCTGGCGTTTTGCCTGCGCTCGGCTTTCACGTCAAAAAATACGTGCTGTTGGTCTTGCAGGGAGCGAAAGCCGGAAATGGGAGCAAAGTAGATGCCTGATGCCGCTGCGGCGTTGACCATTTCCTGATATTTTGCTGCTGCTGAGGTGCGGAGTTTGACGCTACCGTCGGAGGTGACGCTTACCAAGTCTTTTGCTGGTGCTTCTGGGTACGGCAAGTGTCCCAGCAGGTTTTCTGGGATTGCGGGGACTTTGGGGGTGGTAGCTGGACTCGCGACAGACGGAGACGCGGAACTGGTGGGCGCTGAGTCTTGTTGAGTTTGCTCTGCCTGACTGGTGGCTGGGAACAAGTTAAAGTTGAGGTGCAGCCAGATGCTGACCCCAAAGGCTAAGGCGGCCAACCCTAGCAGTTTCCAAATCAGCCCTTTTTTCTTAGACTGACTCTGCCCTGCTTCTGGGTATGGGTGGTCTCGCACTGCTTCTGGAATTTCGTCGGCGACAAGCTCCGAGGCTTGCGGGGGTTTTCTTGACAGACTAGCGTTATCCAAGCCAGCTCCACTCCTGCACTTCAATAAGGCTCAACGTTAAAAATTGTAGACCGATATGGGCGATCGAACAGCTACAATTCGCGTTGAGAATATATCATCTCTTTCTGACCTCGCCCCGTCCCATCCGCCAAATCTCGCATCTGTTGCTTGGGCAGACAGTCGATCGTCCCTGCGAGGTCGAACTGGTTGGCGTTGGTAACGCTGGTTTATTTTAAGTGTAATTTGTTACTGTTGTTCGACAAAATCCCACAATTCTTCGATCGACACATCAAACGTGCGCGCCAGTTTTAGCAGAGCACCGATGTCAGCCATTGCCATACCGGGCGATCAGGCATAACTTTTAACAGTATTGTAGGATACTCCAGAGCGATCGGCTACTTCCTTTAGTGATCGGGATTCGAGCGCGGTTAAGGTCTAATTAGTAGCTTAAAGCTCGATCGCCCCCATCAAACATTACCAACTTCCGCTAACTCAGCACCAGCAAAAGAACCTGACTCTTCCCCTTCATCCTCTTGAGCAACCGCAACTGTTAAATTCAATCCCAAAACCTTCAGCCAATTAGCCAAAGCATAAATTGTCGCACTTCCTTCTCCCGACAACAAAACATCTAATTTTTCCAAATGCAATTTAGCATCTTCAGCAGACATATTTGGTTCGCCCAGTGCCTCAAATACATCTAGAAGTGCTTTTCGCATGATTCCAAATTCCAAATCGCCTGCTTCTTCCTCAAAAATCTCTGTGAGGTAAGCCACAGCAAATAAGGGGTCTTTGAGAGATTTAATTTTTAACGGATGGTAAGGTACGCTTTTAGGCATTTTCTCTGCTCCTGTATTCTCTCCAATATTTCTTAGCTGTGCTAATATCTTGCTCTTGAGTGCTTTTATCTCCGCCACAGAGCAGAAGCACTATAGTTGTTTCTATTTGTCCAAAATAAACGCGGTAGCC
The DNA here is from genome assembly GCF_036701335.1 of Microcoleus sp. Pol12B5. Taxonomy (NCBI): domain Bacteria; kingdom Bacillati; phylum Cyanobacteriota; class Cyanophyceae; order Oscillatoriales; family Microcoleaceae; genus Microcoleus; species Microcoleus sp. Pol12B5. The sequence continues at coordinate 119,828 of NZ_JAUBQQ010000001.1, forward strand.
CGGGCCAAAGTCAATCCTAAATTCCCAGACTCCCTCTCCCAACGAGCGAGAATCTCCCAGATTGCCATCGCTAACCCGCTCAAGCCTTTTAACAATCTTGGCTTTGCCTTTAAAGTCAAGGGAGAGATTCCAACCACTCGGAAAAAGGAATTTTGCCATCAGGTATCTGAGTACTGCTGAATATCTCTGGGTTGTACTTCCATAAGGTCGATCGTACTTGCACCCTCATCTTAATACCGGCGATCGACCCCTATCAAAGCTTCTTCACCTGGGCCAACTCAAGATCGCCGATCGAAAGAAACTCTGCCATCAGGCGTGGTGTAACGCTCCATTTCACGCTTGTTGCGCTTCCATAATCTTGATTTTAGCGACGATCGCACTCCAATCTGGCAGCCGCGCCCGATCGGCCCTTGACTTCATGCGCTACAATTATTAAGAAATCTTTAGTTAGATCCGTTTAACGTTCCAGACGCATTATGAGTCTTCCCATTCGCAACGTCGCCATCATTGCTCACGTCGATCACGGCAAAACCACCCTTGTGGACGCTCTCCTCAGACAGTCCGGGATCTTCCGCGAAGGGGAAGAAATCCCAGATTGCGTCATGGACTCCAACGACATCGAGCGCGAACGTGGCATTACCATCCTTTCCAAAAACACCGCCGTCAGGTACGGAGAAACCCTGATCAACATCGTCGATACCCCCGGACACGCGGACTTCGGCGGAGAAGTCGAACGAGTTCTCGGCATGGTTGACGGCTGTCTGCTGATCGTAGACGCCAACGAAGGGCCGATGCCGCAAACCCGCTTCGTGCTCAAAAAAGCCCTAGAAAAAGGACTGCGCCCGATCGTCTTTGTGAATAAGATCGATCGCGAGCGAGCAGACCCCCACAAAGCCGTCGATAAAGTTTTGGATCTGTTCCTCGAACTAGGTGCTGACGACGATCAGTGCGAATTTCCCTATCTCTTCGGTTCCGGCTTAAGCGGTTACGCCAAAAAACACCTCGAAGACGAAGGGGTAGATATGAAGCCCCTCTTTGAAGAAATCCTCGACCACGTACCACCCCCCGTAGGCGACCCCAACAAACCGCTGCAACTGCAAGTAACCACCTTAGATTACTCAGAATACGTCGGTCGCATCGTCATCGGCCGCATCCACAACGGCACGATTAGAATCGGTCAACAAGCAGTCTTAATCACCGAAAGCGGCGCGCTTGTCAAATCAAAAATTACCAAATTGATGGGCTTTGAAGGCCTGAAGCGGATTGATATCCCAGAATCTTCTGCTGGTAATCTTGTCGCCGTTGCCGGTTTTGCTGATGCGTATATTGGCGAGACAATTACCTGCCCCAACGACCCGCAAGCGCTGCCTTTAATCAAGGTAGATGAACCGACTTTGCAGATGACTTTCTCTGTAAACGATTCGCCGTTCTGCGGTCAAGAAGGTAGTTTGGTAACATCTCGGCAAATTCGCGATCGGCTAATGCGAGAACTCCAAACCAACGTTGCCTTGCGCGTCGAAGAAACCGACTCTCCCGACAAATTCCTCGTATCCGGCCGTGGCGAACTCCACCTCGGAATCCTGATCGAAAATATGCGTCGCGAAGGATATGAATTCCAAGTATCCCAGCCCCAAGTAATCTTCCGCGAAGTCGGCGGTCGTCCCTGCGAACCCTTTGAATGTTTGGTGTTAGACGTACCCGAAGAAGCAGTCGGCGGCTGCATCGAACGCCTCGGTCAGCGGAAAGCAGAAATGCAAGATATGCACGTCAGCAGCACCGGTCGCACCCAAATCGAATTTTCAGTCCCCGCTCGCGGTTTGATTGGATTCCGAGGCGAGTTCATGCGGTTGACTCGTGGCGCTGGAATTATGAACCACAGCTTCCTCGACTATCGCCCCCTCGGTGGAGAAATTGTCGCCCGTCGCAACGGAGTATTGATTTCCTTTGAAGAAGGAGTTGCAACTACTTATTCACTGAAAAATGCTGAAGACCGTGGCGTATTTTTCATTACCCCCGGAACCAAGGTTTACAGAGGGATGATTATCGGAGAAAACAACCGAGATGACGACATGGAGCTGAATATTTGCAAGTCGAAGCAGTTGACAAACCACCGCGCATCTGGCGGTGAAGAATTGGCGCAATTGCAAGCACCAGTCGATATGAGTTTGGAGCGCGCTTTGGAGTACATCGGTCAGGATGAATTGGTGGAAGTAACACCACAATCAATTCGCTTGCGGAAGGTTTCTAAGAAGTTGGTCAAACGCTAAAACAACTTAAGGGCTGGCCAAATTGCCAGCCCTTAGTGTCAACTTCAAACTACTGTATTTAAAGACAATATTAATCATTTTAACGCAATCAAAAATAGGTAAAAACGATGTCAACAGTTTATCGTTTAAAAGCCAGCGAACTAGATCGTAAATTTTTAGAACAAATCAAAGCGATTTTTGGAGATAAAGAGATTGAAATAATTGTCTCAGAATGCGATGAAACCGAATATCTTTTGAAATCGGAAATCAATAAAAACAAACTGTTGAAAGCTATTGAAAATGTTAAAGACAGACAAAATTTAGTTGAAGTCGATTTACAGGATTTGTAATGAGTAGAAGAATTATTTTTGAATCTTCTACTTTTGCAGATTTTAATGAATGGGCAAAATTAGACAAAAAGATTTATCGCAAAATTGTAGAATTGATTAAAGATATAAATCGATCGCCCTTTGAAGGATTGGGCAAACCTGAACCTCTGAAATACGAGTTAAGTGGTTTTTGGTCGAGGCGCATTGATAACGAACATCGTTTGGTTTACCAAGTTACAGATGAAGAAATTGCGCTCGCAGCTTGTAAGAATCATTATAGTGAATGAAGCTTTAAGCAATGTAGCGATTGCTCTTTTTATCAATTTACTAAATGCGATCGCTCTCAATCTTCTTGCTGAAGTTCTTCTATTATATCAAGTAACTTTTGGTAATTTTCTTCTTTTCCAAGCCGACTATATAAATTTTTAGCATGGTAAAAATCCACATCTGCTCTTTGGTAATAGCCCAATTCATAGTGGACAATACCTCGGTTTTGATAAGCTTGGGCAAAGTCTGGTTTAAGCTGAATTGCCTGGTTATAATCCTCAAGCGCTTTCTCTTGGTTCCCCAAACGAGAGTGAATAACTCCCAAGTTGTTGAATGTTTTAGAATTATTGGGATTCAGCCTAGCTGCCTTGATGTAATCTTCAAGCGCTCTTTGCAGATCGTCTAATTCCAAGAAGTAGACATCGCCTCGATTATTCCAAGCAAGGGCATCATCAGGATTTAGTTCAATTGCTTGGGTGAAATCTTTAAGCGCTTCTTCCAGACTGCCTATCTCTACATTATTAACACCTCGGTCATTGTAGGCTTGAGCATAGTCAGGATTTAGTTTAATTGCTCGGGTGTGATCTGCCTGCGCTCCTTGATAATCACCTAATTTAGAAGAAATAATACCCAGGTTATTGTGAAATATTGCACAATCAGGATTGAGCAATATCGCCTCTTTGTAATCCTCAATTGCTCCTGGGTAGTCCCCTAGTTCAGCACGAACAAGAGCCCGGTTATTGTAGGCATTTGCATAATGAGGGTTGAGCTTAATTGCTCGACAGAAATTTTCAATTGCTCCATGAAAATCTCTTTCCTTAGCCTTGTTTATTCCCAGTTTATCGTAATCCTCAGCACATATAGGAGAGTGCGATCGCACCCTCTCGACCACAACCTCGTCACAAAAGTTGTCCAGCACTTCCTCAATTTGCTCAGGTTGAGCATATTGAAAATGAGGGTTACTCTGTTCTTTTTCCTCTGTCTCTGTTTCAGTGAGCGGATTAGCAATAATATCTCTCCAATCTAGCCCTAGCCTTGTACAAATCTCTTCAAAATTTAAGCGCTCAACTGGTACAGGTTTAAAAAAACGACTAACAGTTGAGCGAACTATTCCTAACTCTCGCGCTAAAACCTTCTTATTTAAACTATTTCTGACTAAAGCTTGTTCTGCTTTTTTGATGCCTTCTAGAGATGCCTTTAATCCTCTTATAGCCATAGCCTGACTCCAACACTTATGGCTATTGTAACTGAACGAATGAAAGTCAGACACAAACTCAGACAGAAAGTCGGACACATCAGATAGTTTACCCGGTCACAATCTCAGACACCGACCCTCGAAGCTAAGGATGTAGTGATTCACTACAGAAAACTTAGCTGACGGAATTAATCATGTACAACAATAATCAGCACACCGAAGCCGAATTCTCCCAGCCACTACGCCCGCTTTCCCAAAAACAGGAATACGACTTCCAAACTCAAAAGAAAGTAGGAAAGACAGGAGAGGCGATCGTAGACCAGTGGTTGCAGATTCATGGCTATCGCATTGAGGATGTCTCAGATTTGCCGCAGTATCAGAAAGCAGGTATTGACCGCGTACTAATTCGCCCAAACGGTTCAACTGCAACTGCTGAGTACAAGACTGATATAAAAGCCAAGCAAACTGGAAACTTGTTTTTTGAAGCTTGTGACGATCGCAACCGTCCCTGTTGGGGGTGGACTTCGCAAGCCGATCTCTGGATATTTTTCATTCCTCAACAGGAGATATTGGTCGTCGAACCGGGTAAATTCAGGTTGTTAGTTTCGCAACAACAGCCAGAACTCTCGCAGAAAGTAGTACCAAATCGAGGCTACAGTGTAACTGGATTACCTGTTCCATTAGTAAAGGTGCGGAATATTGCTAGTCACGTTTTCAAGTTTCCTGACGTTCTTTTCTAAAAAGAGACTCGCTGTTAATCTGGCGATCGCCTTGAGTAGGCGTTCGCCATTATTCGAGTAATAATACTTAGCAAACGCTAATTGGGCGATCGTTATGTTTTAATAAAAAATTGAGCAAAATCCAAACAAAGCCAGCCATGAGTCCTAAATCAATAGCCGTAATCAACTTCAAAGGCGGTGTCGGAAAGACTACCGTCACTTGGAGTCTGGGAAATATTATATCCCAAGGAACCGACTTAGAAGTCTTGATGTTAGACTTAGATCCGCAAATGTCCCTCACAGAGGCGATCGGACTTAACGAAAATACAGGTCATTTAGATGACAAATTTGGTAAGTGGTACGAAAAATCTCTCAAGCATAGACTTACAATTTACGACGCTCTAGAAGTCTTTAAAAAAGCCGGACAGAATTTTAAATTTCCCGTTGGTTTCGACACCATTTATCAGATTGACGAACAGTTGCATTTTGTCCCTTCAGTTGAAGAATTGTATTGGTTAGATATCGATGGATTTGAGGGAAAAAGTGTTAAAGACTTCATCCGCAGATTCATCGGCAAAATCGCCAACTCTACCAATCTCCCCAAATACGACTTGATGCTTTTTGACTGTTCGCCTTCCTTCAGTCTCCTCACCTACAGCGTACTCTCTTGCTGCGACTTAATATTAATTCCCGTCAATCCCGATTATTTTGGTTCTAGGGGATTGAGTTTAGTTTTAAACTCGCTCCAGAAGCGGATTGAGCCTTATCCGTTTCCCAAGATAGCAGTCTTTATGAATAAAGCTAAAACCTATGGAGGATTGCTGACAAATGAAGTTCAGTTTTACATGAGAGAAGTAAAGAGACTTTGCGATGAGATGTCAAAAGATAATAACATAGAAGTTAGATTTTTAGAATCGACTATTCGCGAAAGCGTCGGGCTAAAACGGGCGATTAATGAGGGTGAACTGCCGCGAGAATTAGTTAGAGAATTTGAAAAACTATGGCGCGAGTGTGAGGAGTATCTGAAATGAGTAAAAAAGAAATTTTGGCTGCTTCCGAACAAGAAAGCGGGGGGTTAGTTGAGGAAATTGGCGAACTTAAGGAAATCTTGCGGGACGTTGCTCGAAAATTAACTCGGCTTGAGACTCAAGTAAAGCGGGGAGTGGTTTCTGCTGGGTCAAAAACTTCGGATATTCCCAGGGGTGCTGATGTTAATAAACCTGCTAATTTATCGGCGGGAAATGTTCTAGAAGTTTATGAAGAACTGCGTTTACAAGCTAAGAATGGTAATGAAGAAGAGGTGAGGCAAAAGTTGTTGGCAATGAGTGCAACTGACTTGAACTTGATGTGTTGCGAGTTAGGGATGCCGCCCAGCAGCAAGAATCCGTCCCGCAAAAAAATGTTCGAGCTAATTATTGGTAGAATTAAACAGAGTTTGAGGCTGTCGCGGCATATAGACCGACAAACACTTTAAAAATTAGCAGAGAAATCGATAAAATGCGTTTTAACTTGCTTTTCCCGCTGGGATCTGGAACGGGCAAGATGCCCGTTCCACAAGAGTTTAAGTTGAGTGCGGGATGGGCATCTTGGCTGCCCATCAAAAGCTTGTTGCAAATTATGCAACTTTTCAGCTTCAATAAATTATGGCCGATAAGTGCGATCGGCCTATTTTCACTAACGCTCTTAATCAGCTTGTTTTTGAGCCTTCACAGCCCTCCCCCAACCGCAGCCCAAAAACCGAGGATACTAGCGTTTACCGCCCTCCAGATGCGTGGCAGCGAGACCAGATCCCCTTTATTTGCGGTCAATGCTACCAGTTGGGCTCGCCGCGAACTTACACCTAATATAGATGTTAGCGCTCCCCTAGTGTGGTCGCCCAACGGCCAGCGACTGGCTTTTGTTGGCGGATACAGCGACATCTATACAGTCAATGCTGACGGTTCTCGACTAACTAAACAGTTTGCTGAGGCTGGTTGCAAAGCAGCTCATTTTGAAATAGCTTGGTTTTCCAACAGCCAGAAACTTGTTTTTGCCCGTTCTTGCAACGGTTTTACCTCTGATTCTCCCGGCAGTGAGTCACTTTATACAAGCGACACTTCTGGCATTAAAGGAACTAAATTAGTTCGGGAGTGGGAAGTAGGAGGAGAGCCGCCTAAAACAGAAATTTCATCTGAATTTTACCTTTCACCGGACGGCCAGCAGGTAGCATTTGTCAAGGATAGAAATATCTACAAAATGAATGCCGACGGTTCGGGAATGACCAAACTAACTAAAAGTCCCGGCGAATATATATCCGGCGGAAGTGAACTTTTTTGGTCGCCCGATCGCACAAAAATTGCTTTCTTGTTCGGTGCTTATCCGAAACAGCAAATTTACACAATTAATGCCGATGGAACCAACCTAAAGAATTTGACAAACAACCGCAATAATGAGGTTTACAACGGCAAACTATTGTGGTCGCCCGACAGTAGCCGCATTGCTTCCTATTACAACAATAAACCTGGCGATTCATCAGGCGAACAGCAAGATATCTACCTGATCGACCTTAACCAGGGGGCAGCCAGGAACCTTACCCAAAAACCTAGAAACTACGACGAAATTTCGTGGTCGCCGGATGGCAAATTTATTGCTTTCGTCGCCGGAGATTTCAATAATCAAAAACTCTACACGATCAATGCTGACGGGAACCAGCTAAATCAACTAGCTCCTCGGCTAAAACCGTCGGGAATTCCTGAATTAGCTTGGTCTTCTGATAGCCAGCAAATTGCTTTTATATTTAACGAAATCCAAGGAGACAAAAGCAACTTGTATGTCATTAATCGAGACGGTTCGGGATTGACTAAATTGACAAACGACAAGGATCTGAATGCTAGCAATCCGGTTTGGCAACCGCAGTAAAGTTAAGATCCCAAATATGCTGTAGGGGTTGGTTTTAGCACAGATAAACCCAGGAGGGCGGGCTATCTTTGCATCGCCTTGGAGCGAAAGCGGGTTACTGAACAAAAAAGAATCCACAAAACTCAACACTCAAAAATATTCTCAAATTGGGGAAGATGCAATAATTTTTTTCTCCTTTAATGGCTGCTGAACTTGCAATTCATTTGACTCAACTTCCAGGTGTTTTTCATCCTGCACCTGTTTATCAATTTTGGGCAACTTTAAAATCGCCCCAGCTAAAACCCAATAATACACGGACACTGGATCTACATCCAGCGGATAGTATTGAGTATTGATCGTAATAAATGCCACAAACACCCAAAAACTAGCTCCGTAACTCCGCAAACTTTTGTCCTTGACAGATCGGTAAGCTCTAAAAGTTAGAAAAGCTAAGTGTAAAAGCATTACCTGAAAACTAATCATTCCCGGATAACCGAGTTCGTATATCAACTTAGGTTGGAAAGTTTCAATTAGCTGCGTGGCACCAAATATTCGCGTTGAATTAGTGGCTCGTCCCACACCTTTACCAAGAGGTTTGTCAATGATAAAATTGTTGCTCTGCTCGAACTGATTAAAGAGAAACTGCTGGGGCGGTGCAGCATTCCAGCGACTAACAAAACTATCCCACCGTTGCTCGATAATTCCCGGGTTAATAGCTGCACCGACAAACAGCAGAATCGCCAGTCCTGCACCGATGGGAATAAATCGTTTGAAATTAACTAATTGACCGGTGAGAACTAGCAGGATTGCTGTAGCAACGGGAACCATAATTAAAGCAGCTCTTTGACCGGAAATAACTGCATTGGCAAATACTAATGCCATGCCAAATAAACCGATAACTCGCCACCAGAATGAAGGGTCGCAAAAGGCAGAGGCAAAGGTTAAAAAAGCATTAGAAATTAAAAACCACGCCCACTGCCAAGGCGCGACAAAAGTTCCCGGCAAGCGGACAAACTTGACTTCTGGACTGAACACCAAAGAACCGCCGACAAAACATCGAGCTTCCAGCGTTGCTTTATATAATTCTGCTCCGGTCATGCCTCTGGTTCCTGCACACTTTCCACTTTGCAGCAACAGGTACTGAATCAAACCGAGAAGGCAGCAAACGATCGCCAAAACGATGTGCATTCGACTAAAAAATACTAAATCCTTCTTAGTGCGGAGCAGATAATAGGTACAAGCAATCAGCGGTATGTAACCTATCAATACTTTTAAGCCGAGAATTCCTTGCAGAATTGGTTTGTCGCCCGGCCTAGGGTTGAGCTGCATCTCCCCGTTGACAAAAATTAAAGTCAGCATTGCCATCATCAACAGGATGCTAAAGGTAGAAAGCATTTGTTTGGGAATGAACAGGCGCAACTGTTTCTTTTTGCAGCTTTGAATTAGGGCGATGAGAGCTGGTATGTAGAAAGCATCTTTGGCTACTTGAAATGCAGCATTCCCGCCGCCAATTGCGTAGGTAATTGTACCGCTGAAAGGCAGGTAAATTAGAAAAGTCCATAAAGCTTGACGGGGGTATTTGTAGGAAAGCAGCAAAATGGCTGCGGCTGCGCCTCCTGCAATAGCAATCTTAGGGTGGGCTACGAACAACAGGGGAATGCTGAGAGCAACGCTGACTAAGCAGCTTATGGCGATCGCCTGCACCAATTCATTGCGCTTTTCTGAAATTTTGCGTTTTTGTGCAGCTACTTCTTTTTTGCTGAGCGCTGTTGTTTTTTCGCTGTGCTTGTGTTTTGATTTCTTGGATTTGCGCTTGGTTTTCAACATATAGCAGAAGGAAGAAGGAAGAAGGAAGAAGGAGGGAAGAGGAAGGGAAGAAGGAAGAAGGAGGGAAGAATGAGGGAAGAAGGAAGAAGGAGGGAAGAAGAAAGAGGGATTTAGTTGCCTAAGAGAGAAAGAAGAAGCAATCGAGTCCTTATGTTTCTGCTATTAAGAAAGTCCTCCCCGTCAGGGCGCTTCCTATAATTTTTATAAGGCACTTATGTAGAAGGCGGAAGACACTCTGATATAGAAGGCTGGAGATGTAGAAGGTAGAAGGCAGAAGGAATAGAAGCGAAAAGATTTCGGTAGATATGGTTACTTATTTTTAAAGTCAAAATCGAGAAAAAGTCTCGGTCGAGATTGTCGGTGTGACGCGGGTACAAATTACACTGGCGACCTTGTAGAATATAACTGCTGCATCTATAATGTACAAAAATGTACAAATCTCGAAAAAATAATTTTAATGTAGCGGTGAATATGAAATTAACAAAATTTGTATCGATCGGCATTGCGCTACTTTTAGGAGCAAGCGGGAGCATATTATCTAGCAGCAGTAGAGCATTAGGGGCCGAAAAAGTTGTCCTCACATTTGGCCCGATCAGACAAGCCATCAATATCAGCGACTTAGAAGACTTTGCTAAAAACGGCACGACGACGCCAACCCTCCAACAAATTATCCGGGTCTCCAAAATGGACGCACAAATACTGCGGGGGTTCATGGGTTTAGAAATTGGTTTAAAGCCTGCTAATCTGGCCCGGGTGGTTTACAGCACCCCAGGAGAAAAAATCACTGACGACATCGGTCAAGCAATTCGGACTCAGCGCCGCACAGAAAGCGGGAAAGCTTTGCGGGCAGCGGTGATCCTGGCATCCGGGGATGATGGTAAGGTATCGCTGCTGGAAATCCTGAAAAAGTATCCTCTCAACGAGGTTTACGTAGATGTTGCCAGCCTTCGCACCGCTGTTGGGAAAGTTCAGAGTATAGCTGGAACTCTGCGAAGCCTGCTTCAAGATGTGACGAGATCGACAACTCGCACAACTGAAACAAATCCCACCGAAAGTCCGATCGAACCTCGCCGCAGCGTGCAGCCAACAACTCCGCCTCCAGCGCCGCGCCGCGCCGCCCCCTTGCCAGCACCAGCGCCGCAGCCGGTCACGCCGGTCAGAGGTCTTTGGTAAAAAAATTATAAATGTGTCCTAAAGGCGGGTTCAAGTGGCTGTTGTGGCATTCTGCAGACACTTTTGAGACCAAACCCGCCCCTGCCCTACCCCTATCCCAACCCCCAAGAGGGTTAGGACTTGTGTGAAAACTCCCAAAGCAATCAATTTTTCTTTAGCAATTTTTTGAGCAACTTAGGAATTTCTGAAGGTCGAGCCGCCACAGGTATGCCCGCCTCTTCAAAGGCAGCCATTTTGTTTGGGGCCGTAACTCCAAAGGCTTTCTGGGCAGCAGCCCGAGAACTTATCAGGATGCCGGCGTGGCCCAAAGACGGCCCCTTGGGAGCGTAGCGGCCGGCCAGATAAGCAACCACGGGTTTGTCGATCGCCGAGGCGATGTAAGAAGCAGCAGCTTGTTCACTCCACCCGCCAACTTCCCCTACCAAAACCATCGCTTCGGTACTGTCGTCTTCGTCCAAAATTTGCAGCCACTGCATAAAAGAAGAACCAACAATCGCGTCGCAGCCAATACAAACCGCCATCGACTGTCCCAACCCAGCCTCCGTCAGTTCTAGGGCAACTTCGTAAGTCAAAGTGCTGCTGCGGCTGATCACTCCCACCGGGCCGGGAGTGTAAAATTCCTTGGGGTGAGTTCCCAGCAGCAGTTTGTCGGGCACAATAATCCCCGGACTGTTGGGCCCGATTACCAAAGTTTCGGTGGCTTCTGCTTTTCTGACTAAGTGCACCATATCCAGAGGAGGCACTCCCCCAGTAACGATCGCGATTTGCCGAATTCCTCCGGCCATCGCTTCTAAAGCAGCATCCAGCACCGAGTAAGCGTCTACCAAAATTACCGCAGTGTCAACGTGACCCACTGCCGCCACTGCTTGTTCTACCAAATCAAAAACCGGAATTCCCTCCACTTCCAGCCCCCCCCGACCGGGACTGACACCGGCGACTACATTCGTGCCGTATGCTTTCATCATCAGGGCGGCGCGGGTGGACGCGGGAGATTCTGTAATGCCCTGTACTAGGACTTTGCTTTCAGGAGTTAAATTCATTTTTTCCCACTTGACACTCGATCTGTAAAAAGCAGAAGGCCTTCATCTGTACAGAAATCTCGTTTTTTGCCGATCGACTGCCGCTACTTGGCGGAGGATACAGAAGCGGCCGCGGCCTCATCCAAAGTGCTAGCTAACTGCACCGGCAACTGTCCCAAACGCTTTTTAACAGCATCAGCATCGATCTCTACCAGCCGCAGCACAATTTGGATGTGGCGGTTAGCGCGAGCTTTCCGTTCCAAATAGACGGCTACTGCAGCGATTATTTCCTCGGTCTTGGAGGCGCTGCCCAAAATATTTACAAGTATCACCTTAACGCTTTTATCCTGAGCGACTAACTCCAGACCCAACTCCACGCGATCACGCAGGGCATTTGCTGCATAGTAGCGGTCTAGGGAACCAATATTCACAAAATTAGCGGGTTTTCCTCCTTGGTGGGTTACAGCATCTAGAGTTGCCATTGTCAGGCCCACTCCGTTGCACAAAATCGCGATATTCCCGTCTAGTTCGATTAATTGCAGGGATTGGGAATTCGAGATTGGGGATTTAGATTTGGGGTCAAACTCCGGCGACTGCTGAACCTTGGACTGGGAATGGGAGCGATCGCCCCCAGCATGGGGACTTCTTCTTTCCCGTGCCAACCCGCCCAAGAGCTTTTTCTCCGAGAGTGCTGCCAAATCTGGATGTCGTCCCAAGGCATCGTCGTTGGCGGTGACTTTACCGTCTAAAGCCATTACCTCTCCCCTGGGACTGATGCCGAGAGGATTGATTTCTACTAGGTCTAAATCTTTTTCGACAAACAGTCGGTACATTTTTTCGACAATGGTGCTCACCGATTGAATCAAGTCTCCCTGCAATCCCATTTTCAGCGTGAGACGCCTCGCGTAGAATGGGGAAAATTCTTGATCTACGGCAACTTGCTGCATTTGATCGATCGACCCTTCGACATCCATACCTCCTTGTCTCGAACCCAGAAGCACCGGGCGGCGGGCTACGGGGTCTAGGAGTACCGCTAAGTACAATTCTTGGTCCGCGTTGTACTTTGCTTCTGCCAGCAGGACTTGGGGATATTCACTCTCGATCGGCAAATTAAAAATTGTTTGAGCGGCTGCTACTGCATCGATCGTATTTTCTACAAACTTGATACCGCCCGCCCTGCCCCGTCCCCCAGCCCGCACTTGCGATTTGAGTACAACTGGGTAAGGAATTTTCAGTCCTTTGAGGTCGGCGGGATTGTCAATCCGCTGCGAGGGCAAAATCGGAATTGCCATCTGTCGAAATAAAGATTTAGCTTGGTACTCTAACAAATCCATTATCAATTACGGGTGACGGGTAGTTGGCAACAAGCAATTCGTCCTAATTGGCAATTCATAATTAATAGATAGTAATTGGTTTTTTGTCAAGTTAAAAGTTAAAAATTCTCGCTTTTATCTTTTAAATTTAGACTTTTGTATTGCCGATTACTTATTCGCTATTACCGCTCGCCGATTACCTATTACCTAAGCTGTTTCAAAGTGTTGTTTTCTCGGAATTTCTAAATTTTACTCTTAGGCTCTGGCGGGGAGATATTGGGCGAGCGTTGGTGTTTTTTTGTCTCAGAAAATCTTCGGAGGTTCGGCGATACTGTGCCGAGATATTTCTGCGAATTGTTTACTTGATGCTATTAACAGCGCCTTGATGGACGGTTTTGACCCATTTGAGCCGCTTGGGCCGTACCGCAATCCGAGCCGTTACAGTCCCTACCAGCAGCCAGTGGAACATATACACAGTACCCCGCAGCGTTTGCAGCCAGGTGACAAAAACTCTTTTAACATCAAATTTGGTCTCTTTGCGAGTGCGACGCAAACCGACAAACATTCCCACCACCGACAACGTAAGGGTCATAAAAGTTATGGGACTGGCGATCGGCATCCGGCGCAGCGCAATTGACATCACAAAGTCGGGTAGCGCTACTGTGGGTAAGAAATATTGAGACACCCAAAATCCAAATAAATCCCAAGTTTTCCCAGTTCCCATGCGGTTCCGCAAAATTAGCCGCCAGTAGTCAAGATAACGCTGATAGCCACCTTCTGCCCAGCGATTGCGCTGGTGCCACAGAGCGCGAGCGTTAGTGACTCCTTCTTCTGACACGGCTGGGAAAGCGAGAAATTCAATGTCCCATCGGTCTAGGTGCAGCCTCACCGTCAAATCCAGGTCGTCGGTAATCGTCTCCTCGTTCCAGCCTCCGCAGCTTTCCAAGGCGGTGCGACGCATGAATTGGCCGTTACCGCGCAATTCTCCAATGCCGCCGATCGCAATCCGTTGCTGCTGGAAAAAACTGTCGAGAGCCATTTCTGCTTCTTGGCCACGAGTCCAAAAATTTACCGAAGCATTGGCGATGGCTTTTCTGACTTGCACAGCCCCTACCTTTTCTCCTTGGAACACTGGCAGCACCCGGCGCAGCAAATCCGGCGTTACCGTCGCGTCGGCGTCAAATATTCCCACAAATTCCCCGCGAGTCAGCGGTAACACTTGATTGAGTGCTCCCGACTTGCCGCCGCTGGCATTTGCTCCTCTGCGAAATACTTTGAGCTGGGGGTACTTTTTGGTTAGCTGTTCCAATACTAGCGGCGTGTCGTCGCTGCTGTGATCGTCGATCGCCCAAACTTCGTAGCGGTCGATCGGATAATCTACATTGCAGATGGATTCTACGAATCGGGCAATCACCGCTTCCTCATTTTTCGCTGCCACCAGCAGCGACACATAAGGCCAATCCTCTCGACTTTCATCGGCAAGAGGCGGCAGTGCGGGCTTGGGCGAAGCAAACAAAACTCGAAATGCTTGCATCCATAGCAGTCCCGTCAACCCCCAAACTACCCACGCACCCCAAGAAATCAAGTGCAGGGCGATCGTGCCGGCCCAAATCGCAGTCAGCACTGCGGCGGCTTTTCCGCGGCGTCCCCGGTACAGATTTTGAGGAAAAGAGGGAGTTCCCGGCACAGACACCGCAACCGGGAGATCTGCTTTTGTTTCCGCGTCAAACACCCTGTCGCCAATGTCTGGTATAGCAAATACTTTGCTGAGCTTCGAGTGCGAGGTCAAACTCTTGAGCTCTTCTTGAGCTAAATCAGAGATGTCCAAGTTAAGCTCGCTGCGAGCGTCGTTTTCTGGCCAAGAACTCTCCTGCATAGGTTACTTGATTCAACCACCAATAGTTTTTGATTTTAGATATAAGCATCTACTGTATCAGTTTCTGGGCTTTTGTCGAAAGCGGACGGGAGGACAACCAGCGGGTTAGGTGTTTGTACGGCATTGGTAAACGGGTACTGCATAGAGTATTTGGGTTGACTTTTGCTTGCGATCGACCAGGAATATCTGCTAGTTTTTTCTGGGGATCTAAACTATCTGTTAGTAATAATTGTCTAAGGTGGAAATATGTCTATTCCTCAACTCAAGCCAGCCGATGACAAAGAAGTGAAAGTCTACGCGCCTTTCTGTCAAGAGCCCAGGCGCAAGTTTTTACCGCACGCTATTGGCCTCTACAAGCTCAAAAGCTTGGAGGGGGCAAGAAAAATTGACGGCGGGGAGAGCGTGCCCTTTGTCGCTAGTTGGAATATCTCGTCGCTGCCGATCGACTTAACCCGCTGTCGGGTGTTATTTGACGGCAATGCTGAACTCAGTTACGAAGTGACTATGCAAAGCTCTGAGTTTGTTAGTTGCTTAATTGAGGTTCTCCTGACTTTTCAGCGCACTCGTACCGTAGATTTTTCTAAAACGTTTTACCGCAAGCTGATGCGAATGGATGAATAACTTTCACCGCAGCCGCACTCTCGAAAGTCCGCAATTGACAATCAAGCAATTTAATCCGGGGCCCCCGGATTGATTCGTAGATCGAGAAAAAAGCTCCGAATCCCGATCGCCAGCCCCCGGATTTATCAGTGGGGTCGCTTTCTTCAATCTAAAATCTAAAATCTAAAATCTAAAATCGATTGACGGGCGCTATAACTGGCGCACCAATAGTGTAAAGCCACGACGGCAATATTACATGATTGGTGTGCCAGCTCTATTTGAGAAGCGGAAATAGTAAGTGAGTTGCTGGATCATTCTCAACAATCCCTTTGGGGGTCAGCACTTATCCCCATTCCTAAAGTAAATCAACCGCAATTGTCAGTTGAGGCTGATACAGATTTCGCGTAGGGAGTCAGGCTTTGCCTAAGTCCCTACCTGTATTTCATCCAATTTAAAACTGCTGTATTTGTTGTGGGACAAGCGCAAAAACCTATTTCGGATATTGGTACTGTGCGAGTACGCGCGAGCGAAGCTATCGCTGTGAGGCGAATCGCGCCGTCCGATTTCGTTCAAATTTTGCGACTCGGTAGCTGATAGGAAAGCGCTGTAGTTCCGCCCAAGGAAAATCAATCTACAGCCATTGAACTGCGATCCGGCTAGCATCGAAATCAGCCTTTGGGCTGCCGAAATGCCAGCCCAAACCGCCAGACTATTTATGTGTTTAGAAGCTAGAATCCAGATCCTAAGCAGCTTATTGCTCGCAGTGCCACCGATCAGTTTGGACGCGGGCGATCGCCATAATAATTCATAACTAATAATACATATCCATTTTTAATGGTATGCAAAACTGATTAGGAAACAGACCGTGCTTTCTACCTACGGAATACCTGTATTTTATCAATAGAAATATGCCCTTAATTCTCCTGACAAGCCTTTTGCCGGGACAAAAGTTTTTTATCAACATTTATACTGTGTTGCTTTTATTTTAACTGCTCGATTGCCAGGTCTAAACTAAGCAATAATCTTTTAGGAAAATTGTCACGCAAAAAAACGGTTATTAAAGCAATCACGGTATATGAGTAATTGTCAAAAGCGGCGTATAAAAAATATAAGAAAACCCCAACTTTCACAAACAATGTGAAAAAAAAGGCGAAGAAAAGGGTTGCCAACAGATGAATAAAAGTTTCAATCAAAAAAATGATCGGCGCAAAAGCGACAAAATCGAGTATAATATAGTATTGCTAAATTGAGTCACAGTTCAGAACTACTGTTGAAAAACTAAATTTATTGAAATAGACAGGTGCAAATTGAGGATTGAAGGCGTACCCAAATTGACTAAATATTTGCTGATCGGTTCCACAAAAGCTTACAGTGGCAAGTCTGCCATCGCCCTGGGGATGGCACTCGGACTCCGGGACAAGGGGCTGGCCGTCGCCTACGGCAAACCTCTGGGAACCTGTTTTAGCTCGCCAGGAGCTGGGATCGAGGAGGAAGACGTGCGGTTCGCCGTAGAGACGCTGAAGCTCTCAGAAAGTCAGATGCCGTCAACACTGCTGTATTTGGATGAAGAGACGGTTCACAAGCGTTTGCGGGGAGAAGACAAGACAGATTACCGCCAGTCTTTAGCACAATATTTGCAAGCTCCCAGCGGAGACTTGGTGTTGTTAGAAGGCCCCGCTAATTTGGAGGAAGGCAGTCTGTTTGACTTGTCTTTGGTTCAAGTCGCTGAGGCAGTTGATGCCTCTGTGTTGTTGGTAGCCCGCCCGATCGATCTGTATGTAGACGATTTGCTGTCGGCTAAACAGCGTTTGGGTTCGCGGTTGCTGGGGGTGGTACTCAATGACGTTCCCTCGGACAAACTGGAATCCGTAACGGCGACTGTGCGGCCTTTTCTGGAGGCTGCGGGTATTCCAGTTTTGGGAATGTTGCCGAGAAGTGCTTTGCTGCGAAGTGTCAGCGTCAAAGAATTGGTACACCAATTGAAAGCTGATGTGCTCTGCCGTAAAGACCGTTTGGACTTGATGGTGGAAACCTTGACAATTGGCGCGATGAATGTTAGTTCTGCTCTGAAGTATTTCCGCAAAGCGAGAAATATGGCGGTGGTGACGGGGGGCGATCGCACGGACATTCAGCTAGCGGCTCTGGAAAGCTCGACTCAGTGCTTAATTTTGACAGGCCACTTGCCTCCTTCTCCCCTGGTGATTGGCAGGGCAGAAGAAATGGAAATTCCGGTTTTGTCTGTTGATTTGGATACCTTAACCACGGTGGAAATTATCGACAGCACCTTTGGCAGCGTGCGCCTGCACGAACCGATCAAGGTGGAATGCGTTACTCAGCTAATGGCAGAACATTTTGACCTTGATGGCATGATGGCATCCTTGGGCCTGAGCGATCGAGTCCATTAATAAGAGAGCCGGAGCTGAGGGAAGAAGGTATTCGGCAGAGAGAATTTTTTGTTTAAATAAATAAAAAGCTAAAATTCTTAAATTCTCAATTTTTCTTGAATTCTACCTTGAACTCCGGCTGCCGAATGTCTTGAGACATTCTGCCTTCTGGCTTCCTCAAATCTGCCGCTCCTCTAGTCTGATCTGGTAAATCAGCAATTCTTAACTTCTTTTTGGCGGCAATGGCTAGTGAGTCTGCTAAAATCCACAACGTAGTTTTATTTAATTTAATAAATTCTTTGAGTCAATCAATTGAGCTACCCAGAGTAGATGATTTTTTACAAGAACTTGCGGCGATCCAGCAAACCGGCTCCAAGCGGATTGCTCTTTTGGGTTCTCGCCACGTTCCTATTACCCACCAGCAGCTAATTGAGATGCTGAGCTACGCCATAGTTCTGGGAGGCAATCAGCTCATCACTTCTGGCGCTACAGGCACCAATTCAGCCGCAATTCGGGGGGCAATGCGAGCAGATCCTAATCTGCTGACGGTGATTTTGCCACAAAGTATGAGTCGCCAGCCCCGGGAGTCTCGCGACCAACTCGAACAAGTGATACATTTGGTAGAAAATCCCAAAAATGATAGCTTGTCTCTGCCGGAAGCAAGCGCCATGTGCAATCAGGAGATTATTTCTCGCTGCCAGCAACTGATCTGTTTTGCTTTTCACGAAAGCCACACTTTGCTGAAAACTTGCCAGGATGCGGAGGAACAGCGCAAGGTAGTTACTCTGTTCTATTTTGATTGAACTGCGAGGCGGATGATGCTGTTGGGATTGCCTGTGTCGGTTATTCTGCTTGATTGTATTGCTGCTGCGGCTGCGCTGGTTTACGCACCGTTTTTGGTGGTTGCGATCGCCCGCTTGCAGCTAGGCTACGATCAAGCAGCCCCCCGCGCTATGTTTGAGAGGTTGCCTGCTTACGCTCAACGGGCAACTTGGGCTCACCAAAATTCGTTTGAGACGTTTATGCTGTTTTCAGCCGCGGCTTTGATGGCTTTTGTGACGGGGGTAGATTCGGAACCGGCAGGTTGGGCTGCGATCGCTTTTACGATCGCCCGGTTGTTGTTTTCGGTTTTCTATATTCTGAATGTGCCACTGGGGCGATCGCTCATGTTCGCGATTAGTTCTTCTTGCACAGCTACTTTATTCTATTTCAGTTTAATGGCTGTTAATGGCTAATTATTATTAGTCAGTAATCAGTAGTCATGAGTCATCAGTCATTAGTCATTAGTTAAGAGACGCTTAATTAATGACTAATTACAATTACCCATTACCCATTACCCATTACCAATTACTAATTTATGGCTGCTAGTTATTCCTTTGATATTGTCAGCGATTTCGATCGCCAAGAATTAGTCAATGCTGTTGACCAAACAACGCGAGAAATTCAAAGCCGCTACGACTTGAAAGATACCAAAACCACTGTAGAATTGGGCGCTGAAGCAATTACTGTCAATACCGACAGCGAATTTACTCTCGATGCAATTCACACTGTTTTGCAAACTAAAGCCGCCAAGCGCAATTTGTCTCTGAAAATTTTTGATTATGGGAAAATTGAAGCTGCTAGTGGTACTAGAGTACGCCAAGAAATCAAACTGAAAAAAGGGATTGACCAGGAAATTGCCAAGAAAATTACTAAATTAATTCGAGATGAGTTTAAAAAGATTCAAGGCTCGATTCAAGGTGATGCAGTGCGCGTTTCTGCTAAGGATAAGGATGATTTACAGTTGGTAATTCAACGCTTGAAGCAAGAAGATTATCCCGTGGCTTTGCAGTTTACAAATTACCGCTAAACTGGATAGTTTCTATAAGCTTCAGTCCTCATACGTGGTGACGAATCAGGACTAAAGTCCTGACTTCAAACAAGTTTTTATCGACTTAATATTAAATATCTAAACCCGTGACTGTTAAGTCGGGAGGATGTTCGACCACAAACTGGTAATATAACTCTTGCTTTGCTTGCGGCGGCAGAGACATTATCCATTCTAGCAGCCCCATTTCACCTGCTACTATCTTCGGATTAGTGAGAGTAGATCGCACTTTAATTTGTTCATTGCGGCTGACTGGCAATTGCTCTTTTAGTGTCAGGTGTACCTGCACCTGCTGCAAGTTAGTCACATTTAAGCGATAAGCGTAACTCATGCGCCGCTGCTGGCCGATCAGTTTTTTATCTACTTGTCTTTCCACTAACTCCCGCTCTATTTTTAACCGTTCATCAATTCCTAAATTAACTTTATATTCTTGGCCGGGGGAAACATTTTCTAACTGCACACTGCCGACAAAAGTGTTATCGCGAAAGATATTTGCTTTACCGGGCAGAAGAGTTGCACCTGTCAGCGGATTTACAACAACTGCTTGCAAATAGGCAAAACTGACTAATCGCGGGACGGCTATATATTCAGGTTTAAACGGATAATTTTCGCTGAAAATAGTGACTTTGTGCGGCGTGCCGTCGCTGGGAATGTTGGTATTTCCGCCTACTTGAAATGACACAGTGCCGCCTTCTATCGATACTTGTGCGATCGCGGTTTGAGCTGCTATGGATTCGGGTGCGGCAGCAGCACCGTCCCCAGCCATCATTGCAAATTGTGCCTCGGTTTCCATCTCTAATTCCATATAGTCTCTTTCCATTTCTGCTCCCGCAGTCGCTCGGGTGGGTTTCATCAAAATTTGTCGGGATCGAGCTGATCTTGGGTGAACAATATCGATAAACCAGGGTTGGAGTTTTGGTGGCAAAGTTCCCATTCCGGGTTTAGCTGTGGATAAAGTCAGCGCTACTCCCGTCCAATCTTCCCCTGTATTTTGATTGACTTCGGCTAGGTAATTGAGATTAATTTGGTTGTTGGTAGTGTTGACTCGCAAGTCGTAAAGGGGAGTCCAATTTGCTCGCCTTACTACATAGGAAACTTCTAGTTCAAAATTGCCGCTGCCACTTGGTTCGATGGCGACAATGATGTTAAAACTTTGCTGGGAATCGGGACTTTGTACTTGCCACAACTGCTGCCGTAAAGCTTCTATTTGATTGTCTAATTCTTGCTGCTGTTTTTCGTGTTGGGCGATCGCACTTACATATTTTAGGTAATTAGTTCCTAAAAAGTTGAGCAATTCGCCAGTGTCGTTTAAACCTACCTGCTGTTTGGCGATGCCACTGGAAAAGAAACCAACGCTTTTTTCGCTCAAACCTTCCACAAATTTGAGTTGAATTTTCCGGGCGGTTATTTTGTCGTTAATTCCCCGTCTTTGGGTTTGTAACTCTTGAATTTGTTGGGTTAGTTCGGCAGTGCGATCGCCCACTGGTTCGCTGCTAAACACTGTTTCGGTTCGCACTCCCAACAATCGCACTGCAACTGTACCCGCACCCGTGGCCCTGACTGACTCTGTGTCGAGGGTTGCAGGAACCGAGGCGATCGCCAATTCTCGCTCGTTTCCCGTCAGAGATACCGTACCGCGGCGCGTCACCAAAGCGCGATCGGTGTAAACTGTAACTTTGGATATGCTAGTATTTAGTATTTTAATGGTATCAGAATTAAGTATTTCTGAGTCAGTCATTGTTAGTTGCTCCTATTTAATAACCGTTTAGTCGATCGTGCATTTTGCAAAGTAGTTTATCAATCAAACTCAGAAGTTATTGGATTATCTACAACGGGGAAGGCCGGGTTTACGAGATCATTAGTTTTATACATTGATGGTTGGTCAAACCTGCCCCTACATTTTGATGTTCAAAATGCTAGCGCGGGGTGGGCAGGTTTATGATATCTTTAATGTTAGGCATTAATAGTTGATAAAACCCGCCCCGTGGGTTAATTTTAGCTCAGTGGCTCGATTCCTGCCAAATCCAAAATTTGAGGAATTAAATCTTCTCGTTTGACAGCCATCATGTGAACTCCTTGACAAATCTGCCGCGCTAGCTTGACTTGTTCGGCAGCAATTTTTATGCCTTCCTGCAATGGTTCTGGAGATTTTGCTAAACGATCGATCGTCTCTTGTGGGATGTGAACTCCCGGCACGTATTTTTTAATAAATTCAGCATTTTTAGCTGATTTAAACAAAAATATTCCTGCTAAAACTGGCTTGTTGCAGCCTGCAGCAACGTGGTGCATAAACTTATCCAAAACTTCAAAATCAGTAATTAATTGACTCTGAAAAAACTGTGCTCCAGCCTCTACTTTTTTCTCAAATCGACTTTGCAAACCAGACCAACTGGGGCATTGCGGATCGACGGCAGCACCGACAAATAAATCAGTAAATCCGTCTGTTAAAGGTTTGTCATTCCAGTCTAAGCCGCCGTTCATTTTTTGAATGACTTGTAACAGTCGTACTGATTCAAAGTCGAATACACTTTTTGCTTTAGGATGGTCGCCCGCTTTGACGGGATCACCTGTAAGTGCTAATACATTGCGTATGCCTAAAGCGTGGGCTCCCATGAGATCAGCTTGCAGACCAATTTGATTGCGATCACGACAAGCAACTTGACAAATTGGCTCAATTCCGTGCTGCACTAAAATCGCCGAAACTGCTAGGGGACACATTCGCAACACTGCGCGACTCCCGTCTGTGACATTAATGGCGTGAACTCTATTTTTGAGGCGTTCAGCCATTTGAATCGTGTGAGTTATGTCGCCGCCTTTTGGTGGGGCAACTTCGGCGGTAATTATAAATTCTCCGGGGGTGGTGCAGGCTGTGCGAAAACGGTTCATAGTTATTCCAAGGAAGAAGGCACGACACTGATTTTGACACGGATACACGGATTAATTATCGAGGGTTCCTTCTGAGGGTGAAGGAACAAAACCCTTCGACTTACTTCCCTTCGGGTACGCTTTGCATGATTTGTTCAGAGTAAAAAGAAGGAAGAAGGAAGACTAATTAGGCAGAGAATAACCGAAAGCTGTTTTAACCTTAGTTAGAGTTTGATTCGCAATAGCTTCTGCTTGTTCTCTTCCGCGACGTAGTACAGACTCTAAATATCCCGGATCGTCCATTATTTCCTTGTATTTATCCTGAATAGGTTTGAGGGCATTAATTGTCGTCTCTGTCAGCAAGGGTTTAAAATCTCCCCAACCCATGTTTTCACACTCCGCTGCTACTTCTTCCTTAGATTTGCCGGAAAGCAGGAGATAAAGTGTCAGCAAATTTCTAGCTTCGGGGCGATCGGGGTCGTCAAATGTCAAACCCCGCACGGCATCGGTTTTGCAGCGCTTGATTTTTTTGGCGATCGCATCTGGCGAATCCAATAAATTAATTCGACTTTGTTCGGAAGGGTCAGATTTCGACATTTTGCGCGTGCCATCTGTCAAACTCATCACCCTGGCACCGTCAGTCCGAATTAACGGTTCGGGAAGTTTCAATACTGGCTTTTCGGGTGTGCCGAATTGGTGATTTAATCTGATGACAATATCGCGGGTGAGTTCCAAATGCTGTTTTTGGTCTTCTCCCACTGGCACTTTGTCGGCATCGTAAAGCAAAATGTCTGCTGCCATTAACACGGGATAATTTAGCAAGCCTGCATTGACATTTTCACCTTGTTTAATTGCTTTTTCTTTAAACTGAATCATATCTTCGAGCCAGTTAATCGGCGTAATACAGTTGAGCAGCCATGCTAGTTCTGTGTGCGCCGAGACGTGGGATTGCACGAAAATAGTAGAATATTCTAAGTCGATGCCGCAAGCTAAATACAGTGCGGCGATCGTGTAAGTATCGGAGGCTAGAGTTGCTGGATTGTGCGGTGCGGTAATTGCGTGCAAATCGACTACGCAGAAGTAATTTTCGTACTGACTTTGACCTTCTACCCAGTTGCGAATGGCACCGAGATAATTGCCGAGGTGAAGATTGCCGGTTGGCTGAACTCCAGAAAGAACGCGCTGTTTGCCCATGAGGAAAGAATAGAATTGAACTCACATTTCTATATTGACACGTTATTTCAATTTCAGAGCCTCTAATTTTCTGGCGGTTGACTGTTGAGTGTTGAGTGTTGACTGCTGACTGCTGACTGTTGACTGCTGACAACTAACAATTGACAACTGACTAATTACCAATCTGTCAGCAACCTTGCTTTCCGCAAAACAAATGTCAGAACAGTTTCTTCGCCGGTAATAATATCGGCTCTGCCTTCCATTCCCGATTGAATCGAATACTGGCGAGGCACATTAGCCGGGGAGTTTCCGAAGAATTGGCCGTTGGTGGATTTGAGTCTTGTTAAATAAGTTTGTTCAGGCTTAATTGCCACTTCGTAATAAGCTGTACCTAAATTATTAGTGGGATTTTGAGGGGCGATCGCATCTGGGGCGATTTCGCTGACGGTTCCTTTTAATGTGCCGTAATCGGGGAAAGGCAAAGCCGAAATCCTGATCTGTACGGGTTGGCCGATTTGGATGCGGGCGATGTCTTGGGATGTCACCTTGGCTTTGACTACCAGGGGTACGTCGCTGGGGACGATTTGGGCGATCGCACTGCCGGCTTGTACGGTTTGACCAGTATTTCGTACTTCCAATCTGAGAATTGTACCATCCGTGGGCGTGCGGATCACGCTATTTTCTAGTTTTAACTCAATTTGATTGAGTTCTTTTTTAGCTTGAATTAATTGTTGTTGAATGGACGATCGCTTGACTAGCAAAACCCGCCGACTTCGGCCCAGTCTCTCGGCGACATCCGGCAGCGATGTGGCGAATTTAACTAAAGCGGATTCGATTAATTCCTGTTGGGCGGAACTTTCACTTTCGATGTTTTTAAATTGGGCGCTGGCCAAAATTTGGTTTTCTAAGTCGCGCAGTTGCTGGTTGATTTGCTGTGCTGCTGTTTGAGACTGATTAATGATTTCTTGTAACTGCTGTTGTTGAGCGCCCAAACGCGAAGCGTCTACAACTGCGATCGCATCTCCTTCTTTTACTGTCTGATTCTCGCTGACAGCAATGCTTTCGACGGTTCCTTCGGTGGCGGCTTGCACGACGCGCACTTCTCCGGCTGGACGGACGATCGCGTCTGCTTTGACTGTAGCGCTGTATTTGGTGACGCTAGCGAGGGCGATCGCCCCGCCAAAGGTCGCCACCATCAAAATGCCCCCCAAAGTCGTCCAGCGGCTGACAGGGGGCAAAAACTGGTCGTTATCAAAGGTTTCAGCGGGTGTGGCTTCGGGAGTGAGAGACATGGCGGCAAGGGGGAGAGGGGAATAGTTGGAAATTTTGAGTTTTGAGTTAGGGGGAGGGAGAGATCGCTGATTTGTTTTGTCACTTTTACGATCAGCTTTCCGGAAACCAAGCATAGGTTTAGAAGTCTAAATCAAAATTCACAGGGTAAAGGTAAAAATCCGCACAGCTTTGCCGTTCCCACCCACAAACTTCGCCAAATATGAAAAGGAGTGAAGCCAGCGGGCGACTGTCATGAAAATACGGCGTTTCCGCCATGAGTTTTGGCACTGTTACCGGGTTTTTCCTGTATGCGTAGGTAGTAAGTAAGTACATAGGTATTAATAGGAGTTATTTATGTCAAAAAATCAACCAGCTTCACTCTTCATCGAAGTAACCGATGGAGAATCTGCTACTGTCAACGGTGGCAACATTACCAGCGGTGTTAGCGGTGCTAAAAGCAACAGCGAGACGGATAACAGCAGCCGCGAGGGTCTCACTATGCTGTTTTTCCTGCCGCAGCCCCAGCTTTATCTGTACGATCCGAGGCGCGATCGCCCTTACCCAACCCTAGTGGTTTAGATAGCTGAGTCAAGTTGTGCGATAAAGTAAATTTTGAAAATTTACCCGTAGTATTCCGGATGTCGTACAGGACTACAAGAAGTATTACTCAGTATTTACACGAGAATCTAGAAATTAAATAATATTTCTAGTTTCCCTTCAATTTTATTAAGTTAAACGGAGTCTAATCATGAAAGAAACAAAGGACAATTCACTGTTTGCTGAACTCACCCCTGAAGAATCAGCTAGCGTCAACGGCGGTCACTATTCTGCCAATCGATACAATTGTCAGCGGCAGCGGCGCAGTTGGGTCGTGTACCGCCGGAATTGCGACGGTTCATACAGAAGAGTAGTCCGCTACGCCTACTACTAAATTTTAGTGCTAGTCAATTCAGATCTATAACTGTGGAATCGAGAAAGCACCCATAACTTTATGGGTGCTTTTTGCTGATTGGGTAGTTGGTGATGAGTAATCTTCTTTATGCTCTACCATTATTCATTTTGCAAAATGTTAAAGAAGATCCCTTTGATCGGCAAAATGCCATTATTCGGACAAGTTAACAGGTTTAAGAAATATCAGGTTGTTCTCCAGCAGAGCGAAGAAGATTGCGGGGCGGCTTGTTTGGCTTCGATCGCGAAATTTTACGGACAAAATTTTACTATTAGCCGCTTACGAGAATGTGCGGGCACCGGCCAAAAAGGGACGACTCTGCTGGGCTTGAAACAAGGTGCTGAGGCGATCGGCTTTAATGCTCGATCCGTGCGAGCCGCGGCTGCTATTTTAGACCAAATTGAGGAAGCGCCTTTACCGGCAATTATTCACTGGAGCGGTTATCACTGGGTTGTTTTGTACGGAAAGCAGGGCGAAAAATATGCGATCGGCGATCCGGCTGTCGGTATGCGCTATGTTTCTAAAGCAGAATTAGCAGCAGCTTGGACAGATTGGCTGTGCTTGCTAGTAGAACCCGATGCTGAGCGGTTTTTTGCGGCTGCAGAGGGCCAACCGCCCGCCAATTCCTTACAAAAATGGATGCGCCGGGTTGGGATTTATCGCCCGATTTTAATGGAAGCATTTTTGCTGAATGTGGTGTTGGGTTTGCTGTCGATTTCTTCGCCTTTTCTCGTTCAACTGCTCACCGACGACATCCTGGTGCGGGGCGACAGACAACTCCTGGCGAGTGTGGCGATCGCAGTTATAGTTATGAACCTTTTTAGCAGCAGTTTAGGATTGGTAGAGTCGAACTTAATTGCTCAGTTCTCCCAGCGTTTAGAATTGGGATTGGTCATGGAATTTGCTCGCAAATTCCTGCGATTGCCTTTGAGCTTTTACGAAACCAGACGCAGTGGCGAAATCGTCAGTAGATTACAAGATATCCAAGAAATAAATAAATTAGTTTCTCAAGCCGCTATCAGCTTGCCTAGTCAATTTTTCATAGCTGTAGTTTCTTTTGTTTTTATGTTGTTTTACAGCAAAGAGCTGACTTTAGCAGCTACAGCTATAGCTCTCTTAATGACTGCCTCTACAGTGGTATTTCTGCCCGTATTGCAGCAAAAAACGCGCAGTTTATTTGTACTGGAAGCAGAAACTCAAGGCGTTTTAGTAGAAACTTTTAAAGGCGCGCTGACGGTCAAAACTACTACCAGCGGTCAGCAACTTTGGGAAGAATTTCAAACCCGCTTCGGTCGCTTAGCAAAGCTCACTTTCCGCACTACACAAATTGGCATTCTCAACAATATATTTTCTGGTTTTGTTGCCTCTGCTGGCAGCATTACTCTGCTGTGGCTTGGTAGCGGTTTGGTGATTGACAAGGTATTGAGTATCGGTCAGTTGCTAGCGTTTATTAGCATGAATCAAAACGTTACTGCTTGGGTAAATTCGCTAGTAGGATTTACTGATGAGATGACTCGCGTGCAGACAGCTACTCAACGGCTGTCGGAAGTTATCGATGCTGAACCGGAAACTAAAGACGATACGAATAAACCTTTTGTAACTATTCAAGACCGCGACGGTATTGTTTGCAAGAGTGTTAATTTTCACTACCCCGGTAGACTTGACTTGCTGGAAAATTTTTCTGTCACATTTCCCGGCGGTCAAGCAATTGCTTTAATTGGCAATTCCGGCTGCGGAAAAAGTACGCTAGCAAAAGTAATTTCTGGTCTGTACCCGCTGCAATCTGGTAATATTAGAATTGGCGGTTACAACTTACAGGATTTGTCTCTAGACAGTCTCAGACAGCAGGTAGTATTGGTTCCTCAAGAAGCGCATTTTTGGAGCCGTTCGATTCTCGAAAATTTTCGTTTGGGCAGTCCAGATATCAGCTTTGAACAGATTGTTAAAGTTTGCAAAATTGCGGGAGCGGATGAATTTATCAGCCAATTGCCTGATAAATATCAAACTGTTTTAGGGGAGTTTGGAGCGAATATTTCTGGCGGACAAAGACAAAGATTGGCGATCGCCCGCGCCATTCTCAACAACCCGCCTGTATTGATTTTAGACGAATCTACCGCAGGGCTTGACCCCGCAAGCGAAGCGGAAGTTTTAGAACAATTGTTGATGTATCGGCACGGGAAAACGACAATTTTTATCAGTCACAGGCCGCGAGTGATTGATCGCGCCGATTGGATTATCATGTTAGAACGCGGCCGATTGAAACTGCAAGGCTCGGCTGCAAAATTGCGATCGATTCCAGGAGACCATTTAGAGTTTTTGCATCCTTAAACGAGTTAATAAAACGACAGGTTGAAATCTGTCGCGACACAAACAACACCCGGCTGCGCGGTTCGACACCGAGTCAATCGATTTTAGATTTTAGATTAAAGATTAAAGAATTGAAGCATTGACCCCACGGATAAATTCGGGGGGCAAGTTTCATCGGAGACACGTTTTTTATTTCTGGGTTCTGAGTCTGCTTTCGGAATGAATCCGGGGGCTTGTATCCTGGATGATTTCGGTCAACACTCAACAGTCAACAATCATTTCGCTCGTGCAACCGGAATTGAGATCACTCATGACTAATAACTTCTCTAAGGAATGAGAATTAAATAACTTCCACTCTTGAAAGTGGGATGGGCGTCCCGCCCGTCCCACAATAACAATTAAAATTGTAAGTTATTTAATTCGCGAGCCTAAGATTCTTGAGCCAAAGTACATCGATCACACAATCCGAAAAACTCCAAAGTGTGATAATAAATCTTGAAAGAATGAGATTGTTGTAGTTGGCTTTCTAAGTGGTGGACGGGGCATTCGTCGATCGTAATGGAGGTGCCACATTCCAGACAAGTTAAGTGATGTTGGTCTTGGTGGGCGGCACCGTAGAGAGACTCGCCACTAGCGAGGGTTCTGACGTGAACGAACCCCTCTCGCTTTAAACCGTCGAGGGAGCGGTAAACGGTTGCTAAGCCCATGCTTTGGTCGCTGTTACGCAGTTCTAAGTAAATATCTTGCGCTGAGAGCGATCGATTCAAGTGCTTGAGCAAGTGTAAAATACGCTCCTGACTGCGGGTGCGGTTGGTTCTCATAATTTTTTTGTGTAATCTGCTGGAATCACATCTGTCCCTGTTTCTAGGCTATCTTACTTGGGCGAACCAAATGGCGATCGGCGCGCAGCTCGGTTGTAGAATACAATGGGGCTAACTTTCACATCACCTACCGCAACATTCCCGTGACTCAGAAATATCTTGCCCAAATCTATGTTACCCTCCGCCCTTCTGTTTTAGATCCCGCCGGCACAGCCGTACAGTCTGGTTTGCAACACATGGGATACGACAATGTTGAGCGTGTGCGAATCGGGAAGTACGTTGAATTGACGCTGACTGCTGCTGGTGAGTCGGAGGCCCGCGAACAACTCGATCGCGTTTGCGACCAACTTTTGGCTAATCCAGTGATTGAAAATTATCGCTTTGATTTGACTGAAATTCCTGTTGCTGTGGAGACAGCGGCGGCATAAATTCGATCGCCCCTAGGGTTTTTTTAAAGCCGGAGATCCCCCTAACTCCCCTTAATAAATGGGGGACAAGAGCATTCAAAGTCTCTGTTAAAAACGCGGGAACTCGCAACACTCAAAGTCCCCCTTCTTAAGGGGGATTTAGGGGGATCGAGACTTAGATACAAGCGAGAGAAACATAAGATTTTAGTCTTATGTTGACATCTCTTCCCTCTTCCCTCTTCCCTCTTCCTTCTTCCTTCTTCCTTCTTCCCTCTTCCTTCAGCTTATGAAATTTGGAGTTATTGTTTTTCCGGGTTCAAATTGCGATCGCGATGTGGTATGGGTGACTCAAGGGTTACTCCACCAACCAACTCGCATGATTTGGCACGAAGATACCGATATTTCGGATATTGATATCATTGTAATTCCCGGTGGTTTCAGTTACGGAGATTATTTGCGGTGCGGCGCGATCGCCCGTTTTTCTCCGGCGATGCGGGCTACGGCGGAACACGCGAAACAGGGCAAACTTGTACTGGGTATTTGCAACGGTTTTCAGGTGTTGACTGAAGCTGGTTTGTTGCCCGGTGCTCTGGTGCGGAATGCGGGATTGAATTTTATTTGCGATCGCGCTTCTTTGAAAGTCGAGCGCGGTAATACTCGTTGGACTGCGGCTTATACTTCCGGTGAAATCATCGATTTGCCGATCGCCCACGGGGAAGGCAACTATTATGCTGATGCCGATACATTAGCACAACTAGAAGAGCACGAGCAAGTGCTGTTTCGCTACTGCACAGAGGCGGGCAAAATTAGCGATGCTGGCAATCCCAACGGTTCGTTAAATAATATTGCCGGCATTTGTAATCGGGCGGGCAATGTGTTAGGAATGATGCCGCATCCTGAGAGGGCTTCCGATCCGATGTTGGGCGAAACTGATGGGGTGAAGTTGTTTCAAGGGTTGTTAATGGCAAGTGTGGCTGCTGTTTTGTAGTTGCAATATTTGAGTTATTGCATTTGCAATAACCGCCAGGGTTTAAAACCCCTGTCTCATAGCGCAAGTCCTCGCAATGAGGACTAAAAACCTTTTGATATCAACTAACTTTTCAGTCGGTTCAAACCGACTTTCGCTATGAGGCGGGGGTTGAAACCCCCGACGGACTAAACGCAAGCGTGCAAGATATAATTACTACCAACTATTTAAAAGAGGAATGTTTATTTTATGCCGTTAATTGATTTAGCTAATACTAAAATTAGGGTAATTGGATACAGTGCGGTGATGGCTATTGGACAAGTTATTTCAAATGCGATCGCCAATCCGGCAACTCAAGCAGCAGCGGGTATTATTGGCGGCCCGATCGCACTTGGGGGAGTTTCTATTTTAGCAGCGATTGCTGGTAGTCTCGCTGAGACTATGGCCGCTGATGAACTGGCAAATCGGATGACGGAAGGGTTGAGCAAAAATCCGAGGATTCTCGATAATCACGATTTGATTAAGGCGGCGGGTGAGGCGATCGGCTATATTTTGAGAGAGGTTGCGAAGTCCGATCGCCTAATTGCGATCGCCGAAACCAAAAAATTGCCTTATCCAGAAACAGTACTCAGTCAATTAGCCGAGAAAACTCCTGAATACTGGCTGGATATTAACACGAATACAGCCGACTTGTCAAAGGGTTTAAATATTTCCGAAGACCAGTTAACCAAGATTTTTTCTGCGGATGCCGAGGAGTTCGATCGAGTTACCGGATTGACAACGGCAGATTGGGCAACTTTCCTCAACGAATTCGCGGCCAGCGAGGGCAAATCCTTCGATGCGGAAATTGTGGGATTTGTCGCGGACAAGCTGTACGCCACTTTCCCGAAAGCGTACCGCGAAGTGCTGAAACTGGATGCGGCGAAGGGAGGAGAAAAGTTTGCCGCGATGCTGTTGAATCTGCACCAAATTGCTTTGACGGAACTGAGAGATTTGGGGCTGCAAAATGGGGAAATTCTGCAGAAATTGGAGGCCGTGGCGACTGGGCAGCAGATTTGTCAAGTGATGGTGAAATTGGAGGCGCTCGAAATTGGCATCCGCGACGATTTGGCGGAGATTCGGGCATTGCTGAAAAGATATATCGATCCTGCTGCACCGAGTTTGCCGATTCCTGTTAAGTCAGAGACGATTATTCAGGACAGAATTAAAGACTTTACCGGTCGAAAATTTGTGTTTGAAGCAATTAATGAGTTTCTGAGGACAAAGCAAAAAGGCTATTTTGTTTTGCAGGCGGAACCGGGTGTTGGGAAAAGCGCGATTATGGCTGCCTGTGTGGTGATGTTGAAGCGCCGCTGCGTTACTCATTTCAACTCGCAACCGGACGGGATTGTCAGCGCTAAAACTTTTTTGGAAAATGCTTGCACTCAGTTGATTGAAGGTTTTGGCCTTAAAAATAAGTATCCGCAACTGCCGGAAAATGCCCTGGAAAATAACAATTTTTTATGCGAGTTGTTGAAGGAAGTTAGCGATAAGTCTAGCAGGGACAAAAAAATAATTTTTGTGGTGGATGCGCTGGATGAAGTTGATCGGAAGGCTCAAACTAGCAACAGTAATGTTTCGTATTTGCCTAATGATTTGCCGGATAACGTTTATTTTATTGTCTCGAAGCGGCCGGCATTTCTGACAATGCCGACAGCTAACAAGACGGTTTTTGATTTGATGGAGTACGATGCACAAAGTCTCGAAGATGTCGAGGCTTATCTGGCAAAACGCACGGAGAGAAGCCAGTTAATTCAGGATTGGATTAAGGGTCGAAATTTGCAGCGGGAACACTTTGTGACGGCGGTAGCCCAAAAAAGCGAAAAGAAATTTATCTATCTCCGCCACGTACTTGATGAGATTGAAGGCGGCACGTACAATGATGTGAATTTAAACGATTTGCCAGCGGGTTTGGAGGAATATTATCAAAAACACTGGGGACAGATGATCGGCTGGGAAGACGATCCTCTGCTGAAATTGAAGGTTAGGATTATCTATTTCCTGTCGCAAGTAGAGGAAGCAGTTTCTTGTCGCTGGTTGGCTAAATGTGCCCGCGAGCAAGATGTTATGAAAGTACAGCAGGTACTAAAGAAATGGGATTCGTTTTTGCGACATGAGAAGGTAGAGAAGGAAACTCGATACACTATCTATCACAATAGTTTTCGGCAGTTTCTGGAAGCGGATGAAACTGTGCAGTTGGCTGGACTAACACTGGAAGATATTAATGATGACATTAGTGATAACTCTACAGAAGGAGCGCCGCTATGAGCGAATTAGGTGTGTGGTTGGCGCAGCAGTGTCAGGAAGATCGAGATTTGCTGTTGAAGTATCAACCGAAGAGATTTGCGAAACAGGGGAAGGTTGACCGTTATTGTGCTTGGTTGACGGATTTCGGTTTTATTGAGATGAAACTGGAATTTTTGGGGGTACAAGCGCTAATTGATGATTACGATTTGGCGAGAAATTCTGATGTTTTGCTGTCGGAGGGGCAAAGTCAAACTCTGAGATTGATTCAAGGGGTAATTCGGAAGTCGGCGCACGTTTTGGATGGGGATAAAACGCAATTGGCTGGGCAATTGTTGGGGAGGTTGATGGATTTTGAAATGCCTGAAATTCAGGGGTTGCTGGAACGGGCGCGGCAGTCGAAAGATAGTGTTTGGTTGCGGCCTTTGAGGGGTAATTTAGAGCGGGCAAATGAAGGGGCATTGCGGACGCTTGTCGGTCATACTGACTCTGTAAATGCAGTGGCGATCGCACCAGACGGAAAAACAGCGATTTCCGCTTCAAGGGATCAAACGCTGAAAATCTGGGACACCGAGAGTGGCAGGGAACTGAGAACCCTCACCGGTCATACTGACTTTGTAAATGCAGTGGCGATCGCACCAGACGGCAGAACCGCGATTTCCGCTTCAGATGATCGAACCCTGAAAATCTGGGACACCGAGAGTGGTACTGAACTGCGAACCCTCACCATTCATCCTTCCTTGCTAAATCTAATGTACATAAATGCAGTGGCGATCGCACCCGATGGCAAAACCGCGATTTCCGCTTTATCGGATAACACCCTGAAAATCTGGGACACCGAGAGTGGTACCGAACTGCGAACCCTCACCGGTCATACT